>CAZRNW010000814.1:0-1504 GCA_964601535.1 uncultured Flavobacteriaceae bacterium | reverse complement strand
GAACCTTGTTTCATAATCAGGACTTTGGGTATAACATAAATCAACTCATTAATATTTACACGGGTTCCTGCATGAATATAAAAGCGCAATGGTAAATGGTTGTTTTGCGCGAAAAATGTTTCTTTAGGGTGTGTTAAATTAAATCCTGATACACCAACAAAAGGATTAACACGGGATTGTTGTTTCGAATAGTAATAAAGTAATCCCGCATTTAACTGCGGTAAAATTTGCGATTGCCGGTTAAAGTTTTCGCCGCTATTAGTATTCTCAAAAAAACCACCGTTTCGGTGATTGTATTGCTCATCAAAACTAAGGTTTTCCTCACGTATCGATTTCTGTGTGATACCCGCTTGTAAACCAAATGATAAATTATGCAATTTGTTTTTATCAAACTGAACAGCATAAGCACCCGATAATAAAAACTGGAAAGCGTTGTAATTTCCAATACCCGCCCGCATATTAATAATTTGTACACCGTAACCCCATTTCCCTTTTGGAATATCTCCGCTTATTAAAGCAGTAGTAAAAGGTTTAAACGTTACACTGCTCCATTGATTACGGTATTGGGCATGCACTCTCGCTTTTGCATCAATCAAACCGGTAAAGGCCGGATTCAAAAACATTGGAGGTGCATCGTACATCGATAAATGGAAGTCCTGCGATTTAACCAATTGTGTTAAACCCAACAGAAAAGCTAATGTGATTATAATTTTTTTCATGATAAGTTTATTTTACAATAGTTACGTCCCCGGTTTTTCTGATCTTCCGGTTACTGTCGTTAAAGAGTTCAACATCTAAAATCCAGGCATAGGCGCCTAAAGGAGCGTATTGTCCTTTATATTTTCCATCCCAGCCATCTTCCTGTTTTGTGCTTTCAAATATTTTCTCACCCCAGTTGTTGTAAACACGGAAGTAGAAAGATTTGAAAGGACCACCTTTTACAAATAATGTATCATTATGTCCGTCGCCATTTGGTGAGAATCCTGTAGGCACTAAAGGAAGCAAGGTTACAAATACATCGTGTGTTACAGTATCAGCACAGCCATTGATATCAATGATCGATAATGTAATTGTAAATACGCCTTTGTTATCATACAAGTGCGAAGTGTTTTGAGTAGTAGCTGTAGCGCCATCACCAAATGCCCACATCCATGAGTTGATTGTTCCTAATGGAGTACTTTGATCCGTTAAACCTAAAGTTTCATCTGCGAATATCGGATTGCCCGACATGCTGAATTCTGCATTCGGTCTCGGATTCACATTAATAACCTGGGTTGTTGAAGTTGTACAGCCATTACTTGAAGTTACAGAAAGTGTAACTGAATAAGTACCCTGAACTGTATAAATATAAGCCGGGTTTTGCAAGGTTGATGTAGCTCCATTGCCAAAATTCCAATTCCATGCAACAATGGTTCCGGTTGCAAGGGTGGATTGATCGCTAAACGTATCGGTTGTTCCAACGCAAGTTCCTGTGTAAGAAAATGCAGGTACAGGAGCAATGTAA
>CAZRNW010000813.1:0-1505 GCA_964601535.1 uncultured Flavobacteriaceae bacterium | reverse complement strand
AACCTATTAATTTCTTAATGGCTGATGACGTGTTAGACTTTGCCTTTTCCTCTAACAGCTTTCCTAATAAAATAAATGCTATTACCACTGAGGCTGCTTCAAAATAAACATGTGCATGTAAGCCTCTCTTATGCCAAAACTCAGGATAAAATGTATTAAATGCACTAAACAAATAAGCTATCCCTGTGCTTAATGCAACCAAAGTATCCATATTAGCACTAAAGTGCTTGATTTGCTTGTAAGCATTAATAAAAAAGTTCCTGCCAAACCAAAAAAGAACAGGAGTTGTTAAGACCATCATTATTTGATTTGCGTATGGCATTTCCATAAAGAACATACCAATAATGACAACAGGAAAAGAGAGTGCTACCGCCCAAATTGTTTTATTTCGTAATTCGACATAAAGGTTCTGATGAATTTTCTCCTTTAAGTCGTGTGCATTTTCCTCATCAATTATCATGTCATAACCGATTGATTGTAATGCGATTTTCATTTGAGAAAGAGTTACAAGATCAGGAATGAATTCGACAGTTGCGCTTGCATTTGCAAAGTTGGAGGCTACACTAATTACACCATCTAAAGATTTCAAAATTGATTCGGTACTTACCGCACAAGAAGCACAGGTCATTCCTGTGATTGGAAAAGTTTTCTTAATACTTTCTACATCATAACCTAAATCTCGGACAGTTTTTACAATGTAACTGAATTCAGGCTTTTTAGAATTGAATTCAATAACCGCCTTATTATTATTAAAGTCTACACGATGCTTTGATATACCTTCCAATTTAGATAAACCACCATCAATAAGCATAGCGCAATGCTCGCTATCCATACCGACAAGAGGAATTTCGATTGTATTTTTTAAGGTTTCCATTATTATTATTATTTTTTATTCAAAGGTAGACAGGTTGGCTTACATAAATATTATGATATTTTCTTTTTAGTTTATGATATTTACTGGTTAAATTTTATCTAATGATTTTCTTTTGTTTTCCTTAATAGTTTTAAAGTAACTTGGGGTTAGACCTGTTACTTTTTTGAATTGCCCTGATAAATAAGCAACACTACTATACCCCATTTGGTCAGCAATTTCACTCAAGGAAAGCTGATTATACACAAGGAGTTCCTTTACTCTCTCTATCTTCTGTAAAATAATATACTTTTCAATAGTAGTTCCCTCAATCTCTGAAAAAAGATTACTCAAATAGTTATAATCACGTTTAAGTTTTTCCTCAATAAATTTTGAATAATTGATACGAACATCATTATCATTGTGATGAATTAGATAAATGATTCCTGTTTTTATTTTTTCTATCGTTTTGGCTTTAGAATCATCCAATATTTCAAAACCAATTTCTTTTAAGGCTATTGATAGTGCTTCCTTTTTATCGGCACTTAATTCATTATCAATAGTAATCTCACCAAGATCAATACTTGTTGTATTAATTCCAAGTTTAGTTAACTCAAATTTCACCGCCATTTTGCAGCGATCACAAACCATATTT
>CAZRNW010000812.1:0-1508 GCA_964601535.1 uncultured Flavobacteriaceae bacterium | reverse complement strand
TAACAGTAACAATAATGTAGCTGAAAATTTTACGTTTATGGCGACTAAGTAATTCTACAAGTGCAGACTCATCTCCATTAATGTAATTAATAACAAGCGATTGGTCGTTAAACTGTTTGCTAGGCATAGGTACCTCCTTTTTTAGTGATTAGTGTAAAAAAGTAACAGTTTATTCTATGGTGTGTCTCCTATGTTTAAAGGCTTTATTAATAAATGTTAAAAAGCCGTTTGGTTAATAATAAATTTTAACTATTGCTGTTTAACGCAAAATTTTTAAAAATGTTGTGTTAAATGGTAAAAATATTTTTTACTATACAAATATAAGCCTATTAATAACAAAAACAAATCTTAAAATGACTAATTTTGCAATCCTTTAAAAGGAAGAATGAGAGAAACAGTGTAAATAGAAAAGTTAGATTCGAAAAAGAATATCCTTATAAAGGGTGCGCGCGTTCATAATTTAAAAAATATAGACGTTGCAATTCCTCGCAATAAATTGGTTGTTATAACCGGTTTGAGTGGTTCTGGAAAGTCTTCTTTGGCTTTTGATACATTGTATGCCGAAGGTCAAAGACGTTATGTAGAGAGTTTATCATCTTATGCACGTCAATTTTTAGGACGAATTGATAAGCCAGACGTTGATTATATCAAAGGAATTTCTCCTGCTGTTGCAATTGAACAAAAAGTAAATACTCGTAATCCTCGTTCCACTGTTGGGACTTCTACTGAAATTTATGATTATTTAAAGCTCCTTTACGCACGAATTGGTAAGACTTTTTCACCTGAATCAGGTAATCAAGTAAAACGTGATACCGTTGCTGATGTTGCTGAATATATTAATTCACATCCAGTTGATACAAAATTATTGATACTTGCTCCTGTGAAGTTGCAAGGAGATAAAACACTAAAAAAACAATTAGAGTTATTAGCACAGCAAGGCTTTATTAGAATAAAATATAAAAATGAGATTGTTCGAATAGAAGAATTTTTAGAAACAAAGTTTACAGATAAAGAACAAGTTCAAATTGTAATTGATAGAATTTCGGTTAAGCCAGATGATGAGGATAATGAAAATCGTATTTCCGATTCGGTTCAAACGGCCTTTTTT
This sequence comes from uncultured Flavobacteriaceae bacterium, assembly GCA_964601535.1. Lineage (GTDB taxonomy): Bacteria > Bacteroidota > Bacteroidia > B-17B0 > Aurantibacillaceae > JAHEYG01. The sequence continues at coordinate 400 of CAZRNW010000812.1, read as the reverse complement.
GAGGGAGAAGGAGAATGTTCTGTTGAATTGATAAGTGATAAAATTCAAAATTCAAAAGCTTCTTCAAAAAAAGAGAAAACAAATTCAAGAAGTTTCTCTAATAAATTTGAATTGGACGGGATTACATTTGAAGAACCAAGTTTACATTTTTTTAGTTTTAACAATCCAGTAGGGGCTTGCAAAAAATGCGAAGGCTTTGGAAGTGTTATTGGTATTGACGAAGATTTAGTTGTGCCTAATAAAAATATTTCTGTTTTTGAAGATGCAATTGTGTGTTGGAAGGGCGAAAAAATGAGCGAATGGAAAAAGATTCTGGTAAACAATGCACATAAATTTGATTTTCCTATTCATAGACCTTATTATGATTTAAGCGCGAAAGAAAAAAAAATACTTTGGACTG
>CAZRNW010000811.1:0-1512 GCA_964601535.1 uncultured Flavobacteriaceae bacterium | reverse complement strand
ATTTATATCAGAAAGATGTCCCTGTTGCCAGGTAGGGACCACACCTTACGTCTCTAGCAGTACCTTGAGATAGTATGTACTTATTTCCACTACCGCCGTGGACTCAGCGGCTATTACTGCAGTACAAACATAGAATGACATAATCTTTACCATATGTCAATCACTAGATCACAAGCCGAAATAGATGCAGATGCCGCCCACACGGCACTAGTCGCAGCAGCCAATGCACGCTTTATTGCAGCTGCAGACTTACAAATACAAGAAGCCATTGACCAGGGTCAATTCTGGTGCAGTTGCACAACCATAGATGATATTGATCCTCAAACGGTCTTTAAACATTACGCGGACTTAGGTTATGGAGTATCATTTCCAGACTATCCCACGAATTTAAGTCTTCAACCCGCTGAGCTGTTTGGCGCATACTGGATAAATTTTTGGTCTAACGGTGGATTCATTCCTAGATTGCTTAAAAAGCCTTATAGACTTCTTATTTCTTGGAAGACTCCTGTTCCATTTTATCCATTTCCTTAAAACTTAATTAATCCCATTCCAATAAGAATGACGGCGATCCCGATCATTTGTCTATGGGTTAATTCTGCTCCGGCCAAAAGAATAGGCACGGCTAAAAAGCAAATTGTAATAATAGAATCAAAAATTGCGCCATTTAATGCAATTTGATTCTTTTCTACACTTCTAGAAATAGTTACCCAAAGTAAAGATCCCATAATTGCGAAGAACATTCCAGCTGCGTAATGAGCTTTTGCTGCCAAATTCATAAATGGCAAATAAGCGTAAGCTGCATAAACTATTGCGGTTATAAAAAATAAAAAAGAAATCATTTTCCACCAGTAAAATTGCGAACAATTGCGCCAAACTTTTCTAGTAATTTTTGAAACGAAGTCTTTACCATCTCTACTGGGTATAGTCCACCATGGTTAGTTTCTAAAAAATAAGTTTTGCCATCTTTTGTTCCGATTGCTCCCCATTCATCTAGTTCACATCCCTGATGGTAAACTGGATAAAGTTCTACAAGACGAAATCCAGCTTGCATACATTTAATTCTAAAAAATCTAGAGCGAAAAAGGTCTGTATCAACGTAATCATAGTATTCATCCCACTCTTCTTCGCTGCTATTGGGACCAATGTGGTCAAAGCTAAGTATTGTATTCAAATCTTTTTCTTTAATAGATAAAACATCGCCGCGTTTCATACTGAATATCCGAACACGATTCTCACGTTATCCGGTCCTCCATAGTTTTGAGCACATGCTCGTAAATAAGCCATAGCTTCTGTGTAAAAAGTTCCTTCAGAAAGCAAGCCATACTCTGGATGTACTTTATCGTACGGCTGATTCCAATTAAATGATTCTAGCTCTGTTAAGCTCAAGTAAGAAACGCCCGCATAGCCAAGATCAACTCCTGATTCAGTAACATAATCGTAATCAAATGCTCCTGGCTTTTTCAGCTTATCTTCGGAGTCTTCCGGAAATCCTTTATATTCAGCAATTGGCGG
>CAZRNW010000810.1:0-1513 GCA_964601535.1 uncultured Flavobacteriaceae bacterium | reverse complement strand
CCGGCAATTCTTTAGTATCCGCTAACCCTTCGCTTTCAAGTTTGTCTTTTAAATTGCAAAGGGTATCTTCGAGCATTTTTTCAGGGTTTTTACCAAATAGATTACCTACCCAAGCGCCGAAATTGCCCATCGGCGGTTTAAATTGAATCCAGACATGAACTTCGGTTCCTCTGCCGTCGAGTACGGGCGTAAATTTGACGAACCCTTCGTTTGGAATTTCCGATGGCTCTAAAGAACACCATCTGATTAATTCATTTTCATTTTCTTCAATAATTTCAGCCGTCCATTTCACCTCTCCGAGAGGGGCTTTAATCACCCATTGAGAATGGCGACTATCTTTAACCTCTACACTTTCTAAATTGTTGGCAACAGTTGGCAAATTGGAAAGCTTTCGCCAAAAATGATAGACCTCATTGACCGGTCTATAGATATAAATGGTTTTTTCAATATTAATCCCATCGGCTACTTCCTGTGGGATATTGACGGTTTTTAAAGTTGTGATAGTTCCAGAGTCTAATTGGAAACGAATAATTTTTGCAGTATTCATAACCTTGCCTCTCAATTTCTTTGTCTACGACACGCAAATCTAAACAGGCAAAAGATATGCCTTGCCCGGAAAATATTAGGTAAATGGCTGAAAATTAAGGCTGATCTGTGGTTTCTAAGCCTGGCAAACTACGCTACCAACTGCGGGGTGAAGTATTGTCATACGATCACAATGAAATTATTTAAGACAGTTTGCGTAACCAATTCATTTTCGTACGGAAACATTCACCAGAGGTGAGTTGAACTAAAACTGAATCATCGGTACAGAAATTTGTTTTTATCGTATACAAAGTGAATTGAGTAAAAACATCGAATGCTTACAGGATTTACTTTCTCAGTCCACCCGTAATGTTATTCAGAGTTTAAATGAAAGAAAAATTGTTAGTTATGACCAGTGGCATGGTGATTGCAGTTTTCTGAACTTGCTTTGTTTTAATTGACAAAGTGTGAATCAAAAATTTTTGATTTACTTGATTTTTATAACGGGTCTTGAGAATTAAAAATCTTTAGCCCGAAATGATCAATCAGAAGGAGAAATCAATATGTGGAATAAAGATGAAATAAAAGGCAAAGGTAAAGAAATTAAAGGAAAAATTAAGGAAGAAGCAGGTGATGTGATGGACGACCCGAATATGGAAAATCGGGGCCGAAACGAGCAAACGGAAGGGAAAATTCAACAGACCTATGGCGAAGCAAAGCGTAAAGTTAAAGAGACAGTGGATGACCTGCTGGATTAATTAATCTAAGAAGCACGACCTTTTTATCAATGGTCGTGCTTCTTTGTTTGGAAAGGAGGGCAGAATCATGAAATTAAAATCCTTAATAGTCTTAATTTTTTCTGTGCTGCTTTTTATAGGATGTGACAATTACGTATCCAATACCAATACGGCAAATAGTAATAGACAAGCTCGTGTGAGCAACGCTGATTTAGAGAGAGCAATTGAAGATAAATATGATGCTGATGCAC
>CAZRNW010000809.1:0-1514 GCA_964601535.1 uncultured Flavobacteriaceae bacterium | reverse complement strand
GTTTACAGGGAGAATGGGAATAGCATGACACAAACAGATAAATACTCTAATTATAAAGTTGTTCAATATCTTATTCAGTTTTATGAAGAATATAACAGACATACAAACTTTAAATACAGGTACGCAATTTATAAGCAACTTATTTTTTTAGAATACCAACTCATTTTGCATTTTGAAAAAGGGAAAAACAAGATACCGTTAATTAAAGAAGTACTGAAGCATAATCACCTAAAAGCATTATTGATGTATAAGCCTGATAATGTAAAATCTTTTTTATTACTACTGGCAAACTACCCTCGATTAATAATGATACCTCGATAATGAAAAACTTATTGACAAAAATATTCATAGTTGGATTAAATAAAACAAGTAAGGAGTTTTCTAATTTACTTTTCCGTCAGGACTTGCAGAAAAAACATGAGGCTGATTTCATAAAATTATTTCATCAATTTTCTTTAGCCTCAAAAAATCACAAGCAACGTTTTGCACTTAAAGAAAAAGATATTTTCCCAAATCTCTCTGACAATACAGACAACACTCTATTTGACACCCACTACGTTTATCATCCTGCCTGGGCAGCACGAATTGTAAAAAAAATCAATCCTGAATTTCATGTTGATATTTCTTCAACACTTCATTTCTGTTCTATTCTTTCAACTTTTATTCCTGTTAAATTTTATGATTACCGACCGGCTAAACTCAATTTATCTGATTTAGAATCAGGAAGTGCTGACTTAACAAAACTTTATTTTCCAGATAATTCAATTACCTCCCTGTCCTGCATGCACACTATTGAACACATAGGGCTTGGCAGGTATGGCGACCCTATTGACTATGATGGCGACCTTAAAGCTGCAGCGGAATTATCAAGAGTTGTTGCTGCTGGCGGAAATTTACTGATTGTTGTTCCTGTCGGAAAGTCAAAAATTATGTTTAATGCACATCGCATCTATTCTTACCGTCAGGTAATTGATATGTTTAAAAGTTTAGAGTTAAAAGAATTTTCTCTGATAACCGATAACGCACAAACCGAAGGAATGACTTTTAACGCAACCGAAGAATTATCAGATAAGCAAAACTATGGCTGCGGCTGTTTCTGGTTTGTAAAACCCAAAAACTAATATTACTTAATTAATTCTGTATTCCTGGGAGGAACTACCAGCGCTTCTCCTTCCACCACAATTTTTCCTTCCTGATTTTCACACGTAGTTTTCAATAAGACTCTATTACCTAATGGAAAATCAATAACCTTTACTCTTGCAGTTATTACTTCATCTAAAAAAACAGGTCCTTTAAAAAACATGGATTGTGAAATATAAACTGTTCCATTACCGGGTAACTTTTGTGTAATGGTAGTAGATATAAGACTTCCCACTAAAAAACCATGCGCAATTCTTTTTTTGAAGAAAGTCTTTTTCGCAAAATCTTCATCAAGATGAACCGGATTGTTGTCATCTGTAATTTCGGCAAAACCACTTACAACTTCGCTGGTAATTTTTTTTGTAAAAACTGCT
>CAZRNW010000808.1:0-1515 GCA_964601535.1 uncultured Flavobacteriaceae bacterium | reverse complement strand
ATTACATACTATAACGCACTTTCTATGCCGAAGTATACATTGAAATTCTAAAAATTCGTTAATCCCCTTGGGGAATTCAATATCTGGTTTACTAAAACAAGTTAGTTGGCAAATAAAAATCATACCCTTAATGGGAAAATTAAAAACCGTAACTTTACCTCAATGCAAAAGTCAACCTTCCATATCTCCAAAATGGACTGCCCTTCAGAGGAAAACATGATCCGAATGAAACTTGGTTCATTTACTCAAATCAAGGGCATGGACTTCGATATTCCTTCACGACAATTAGCGGTTTTTCATGAGGACAGTGTTCAGGAAATTGAAAAGGCCTTAAAAGATTTGAATTTAGGTAGTGAAAAAATAGGAACAGAAACTTCTGAATTTGAAATTAAGGAAACAGACCATTCAAAAGAAAAACAATTACTCTGGACGGTTTTAATCATCAACTTTGCTTTATTCCTAATTGAAATTACAACGGGCTTTATTTCTAACTCCATGGGCTTAGTTGCTGATAGCCTTGATATGCTTGCAGACGCTATTGTTTATGGATTGAGTTTGTATGCTGTTGGTCATATTGCAGCTAAGAAAAAGAAAGTAGCTAAACTAAGTGGCTATTTTCAAATGGCTCTTGCAATTTTCGGTCTTGCCGAAGTTGTAAGAAGATTTTTAGGTTTTGAAGAAGTTCCGGGTTTTCAAACCATGATCATTATTTCAATTTTAGCTTTGATAGGAAATGCGGCTTCGCTTTATTTATTACAAAAACAGAAAAGTAAAGAAGCTCATATGCAAGCCAGCGTCATTTTTACGAGTAATGACGTTATTGTAAATCTCGGCGTTATTGTCGCCGGAATTGCGGTTTACTTTACCAAATCAAAATACCCTGACTTAATTGTCGGAAGCATTGTCTTTATTCTTGTCGCTAATGGTGCTTTGCGAATTATGAAACTCGCCAAATAAAACCCTAATGGCAAAAAAAGAAACTTCCATTCTAAAAAAGAAAGTAGCATTGACATAAAAGAAATCTCCATTAACATCCGAGTAGTTTCCATTTACACAAAAGAAATCTCCATTGACAAAAAAGAAAGTAGCATTGCACAAAAAGAAAACTCAAATTATTTTCTCGTTAACACTCGCAATAAAAAAAGAAATTTCAACTTTAAAAAAGAAATCTCCATGTACACAAAAGTTTTCTCCAGTTACACAAAAAAAAGCTCCAGTGCAGCAAAGAGCAACTCCAGTGTATTATTTTGCAACTCCATTTACAAATCAAAAATCAGCAATATTAAAGCCGCTAACGGTGGGACTTTATAACGAAGCGCCTGCGGCGGGCTGAAGAACATAACGGCGCCAATTAGTTTAAATTGGCGCAATTTTATCACCGGTAACCGTTCAACTGTGTTTATAGACCTAAACGTATAGACCTGGGTGCACAGACCTGTGTTTGATCACCGTTACCCGTCGACCTAAACCCGTTCACCAGTGCGTACCCACCGCACATTTTGCAAGCACTTGTGT
>CAZRNW010000807.1:0-1517 GCA_964601535.1 uncultured Flavobacteriaceae bacterium | reverse complement strand
TCTACTATGGGTATCTTTTATTTGTATTTCCTTGGTTAATAAAGTTTCCTTTTTGCCTTCTTTTTCAAAGTCGGTATAGTTCCATTTATTACCGTCGCTACTAATAAGCTTTCTAGGATTATCAAAGAATATATCAATTAAATCATTTACCTCTCCGCTTGAATAGTACGTTTCAACTATATAGTCTTCCTCAATAAATATTTTTAAATCTACTCCTGAAATATTTACATCTAAAATCGCTTTATCTAAAATCTGTTTAAGTTCGCAATCCACAAACTCATGTTCATCATAGTTCCCTGTTATAATATTGTTTCCTTTAATTATTCTCCATGACAAAGTTCCAATCATAAAGTCAAATTCACCATGAAATTGGTGTCTCAATTTGGGGTGTTCGTAATAGATTTTATTTCCAAATGACAGACACAAAATTCCAGAAAATCCTAGATAGGCTTTGCAACATCGTAATCCAATTGACTTTCTTAGTATGTCCTCTATCATATTTTTCTTTTTTATCATTGCGCAGAACGATTACACCCCAGTTGTCGCACGATTTCCACTTCACATCCCATATTTTCCTGCATCCTTCATTCAAAGTATCCCTTTGGGAACTCTTGCGCAAACTTGTGCTTTCATCAAAGACACCGAAATCATAGTTTTTGTTTTAGGTATTGAAAGACCTAAAACAACGGGTTATAACCCGCTGGCGTAAGTCTCCCCAAACAATACACCCTTAACCCGTGAAAAACCACAGTTCCAGCATGAGTTCCCAAAGGGATAAATAAGCGCAGTGGCTCTTATGGCGGGTTGGTTTTTTCAAAGGATGTACGACTGCAAAAAGCAAAATGGAAGACTTACGCAAACGGGGTCTTAAGCATGTTGGCGGCTGGTGCTGCGTCTTTACTGTTTCAATAATATTCTTTCCGCCGCAAAAAATATTAGAAATTATACCCAAAATGAAGCCCGGGTTCAAAACCAAAGTATTTAGGCCATTTACTTTCCACTAACTCAAAAGATGCTGGCACATTGGTCTGTATGGGCCAATGAGTCAGACCAATAGATGGTTCTATAAAGAAACGGTTTTTAAATAGTTTAGCCTGGTAACCCAAACGGTAGGTCATAAATAAGGTGTACCCATTTGCAATCTTTTTATCATCCTCACCTATATATTTTTGAAAAGCATTCATTGCATGAACGGCGGTGTATAATCCTTTCCACCAAAAACGGTTGTATGCCAAACCAATTACTTTTTGGCTTACATGTCCGGGATAGTTTTCACCCGGAGCATCAAAAGATGGCCCCCATGGGATACCTAATGGCCAAGTAAAAATAGATTTTTTCAGCTCCAAGAAAACAACATCTTTAGGTGTAATCCTATATCCAACATTTAATTGTATAAACTTAGGTGGATTTGGGTCATCAGGAATAAAATTTCCTAACATCAAGAGTGTGCTCCCAACGAAATACTTTTTATAAGTACTGTCTTGTTTGGCATATTGAGCTTTAACTTGAAGCGTGCT
>CAZRNW010000806.1:0-1517 GCA_964601535.1 uncultured Flavobacteriaceae bacterium | reverse complement strand
ATTTAGAAGATGCTTTTAAGAGAACAACAAAAATAAGCGTTGATCTTATTCATCCGAAAGACAAAAAAGAAACTGAGAAAATTTTGTTTGATTACATTTCGAAACGGCTAAACATTAACCTCAACGGAAAATTAAAGGCTTTAAAATTTATTGGTTTTGAAAAGGAAGAAGATGTTATTTGGACTTATATGGAAATTGAGAAATGCGAAAAACCAAAACAGCTTAATATCACCACCAATTTACTTTATGATTTTTTGAAAGAACAAATAAATTTGGTGAGCCTTGAAACAGGAGGTAAAAAACAAAGTTCGAAGGTGAGTAATCCGGATAAAGAAATAAAATTTACAATTAATTAACTCTTAGTCCAATTACTAATATATCATCCACTTGTTCTTCATCACCTCTCCATTTATCAATTTCTTTTTCGAGAATTTGTTTTTGCTGATTGAAATCTTTGCTGTGATTTTTTAATAACATGTCCTCAAATTGCTTGTACATATATTTCTTTCCGTGAGGTCCGCCGAACTGATCGGCATAACCATCAGTAAATGTATAAACACAATCGCCTTTGTTTAATTGAAATTCGTTAAGCGTAAATGGTTTTGACTTAAAAAATAATCCACAAGGCTGTTTGTCTGCTTTTAATTCTACAATTTCATTGTTTCTTAAAACGAAAAAAGAATTATTAGCAGAGGCATAAGTGAGTTTGTTTGTCTTTTTATCAATGCAACAAAGCGTAATATCCATTCCGTCCTGGCTATTTTCGTGACTTGTTTTAGAAGAATTAATTATTTTTTCGCGGAGAACGTTTAGGGCTTCATCCGGTTTACGGATGTTGGAGATTAGAAATATTTCTTCAAGAAATGATAAACCCAGCATGGTAACGAATCCACCCGGTACACCGTGGCCGGTACAATCTGCCGTAGCGTAAAATACTTTATTATCTATTTCTGTAATCCAGTAAAAGTCACCGCTCACAATATCGCGGGGTTTAAACAAAACGAAACTTTCAGGAAATGCTTTTGTAAATTCGGATTCGGCCGGGATAACAGCTTTTTGAATACGACTTGCGTAATTTAAACTATCGGTAATCTCGCGGTTCTTTTTTTGAATTACATTACGTTCTTCTTCAATAATGTGCTTTGATTGTTCCAATTCAAGCCGACTCCGAATTTCACTAACAGTTAAATTATAGCGCGTCCGGATTAGAAAAATACAGAAAATAGCAACAGTTAAAATAAGCAGACCACCATTAATCAAAAATTCATCAACTGTAAGCGGACTAAACAGTTTATAGAAAATAATATTGCTGATGATAGTTGCGCCAACAATAATTATTGAATACCAGATGTCCCAAAGAATCAACATCCCTACTCCGATAAATAATGCCATATAAGCGAAAGTGTGCTTTTGGAGATGAGCCAAATCCATTACACTCCACATATAGGCATTTTGAACAGCGATACCCAATACTAAAATAAACGCGATAGTATAAATACTAAACCCGGATAGTTTCT
>CAZRNW010000805.1:0-1518 GCA_964601535.1 uncultured Flavobacteriaceae bacterium | reverse complement strand
TTCCCGATGCCCCGATGGAAGTAGGGCGCATGGCCGGATTGCGTGAATGAGGGCAGCGAATACATTTTTATCATGAAAAATAAAAACCTAAAAATCGCTTTTACATCCTTTCTATTTTGTTTGGCAGTAACCAATAGCCTTTTAGCGGAACCAAACTATTATGCGACCTTGAGGCTTTGCACTGGTACTACGAGCTGTTATGTGATGCGGTGTGAGGAGGGTTGCAACCCTAACAACGCTAACGACTGTGAATGCAACCCTTCACAACAATACTTTTGTGACGAGGCTTGTTAGGAATGTGCCTAAATTAAAGCAACAACATGATATCTATTCGGTTGTTGCTTTCTTTTTGCATTTTAAATTTAGAATCTATTACTAACTTTCAAATCAACCTCTGTATATTATCCAGGGCTAAAAAGTTGAGCACGTTATACAAATCGTTCATACATACCCAAAACAATATTTCAATATCACCCTCTATGAATAATTTGAAAATATTCATAACCTCCCTAATTATCATTCATTTTTCGTGCAAGAAGTCGGAGAAAGAGTTTTCTTCTGTGAATATCAAAGCCATTCCTGAGAAGGCAGTTTTATTTGATATGAAGGAGGTATTCGAGGAAATAGATTATGTCTACCCTGCCCCGGTAGGAGCCAAAGGACTTATTGGCGAGTTTAGCAGAATATTATTCGATGGAAATAGCTTTTTTGTTTTTCAAGATGAAACGGGTGAGTCCAGTATTTGCAAATTTAGCAGAAGCGGAAATCTAATATATCAAGAGACAAGCAAAGAAGAAGGGCCGGGTAAATTCAAGGGTGGAAGTGATTTTACTCTTAATAACGATGAAGATGCAATCGAAATATTGGACGCTTATCAATCGAAAATAATTTTCCTTGATAAAAATGATGGAGCGTTTATCAAAGAGATGAAAACACCATATAGCTTCAATAAATTTGTTAAGCTAGAAAATAATGGATATGCTTTTTATGCAGCCAATACGCCAACAGAACAGGGTTCATTTAATATTTACATCAAACATCACGACAAGCCAAACCCAACTCATTTTGTAGCCATCAATCCTAACATGATTGGTACAATTATTAACCACAACTGCTTTTCTACGGCCCCCTTGAATGGAAGTTATCTCTATGCCGAGATTTTTTCAAACGTAATATGGAGAGTAGCGTTGGATAGCGTCATGCCAGCTTATCAGATTGATTTTGGTGAAAAGTGGGTTGACGATGAAGTCTTGTCGGGGTTGCCAGAGGCAGATGCAGAAGGCAAAATGGCTATCCTGAACACAGGGGAGGACAAAATTCAAAACATAAGGAATTTAGAAGAATTCGAGAAGAGTATCTACTTCAATTATTATGTATCCAACAAGGTCTATTGGAATTTTTACGACAAGGGAAACAATGATTTGGAATCTTTTTACATTGAAAAATCTGCATTGAAAAATCCAAATAGTTTCGATGGCGGCCCAATTCCTTTTTATCATTATGGTAGATTCAATGAAT
>CAZRNW010000804.1:0-1523 GCA_964601535.1 uncultured Flavobacteriaceae bacterium | reverse complement strand
GCGGGAATTCAAACCTCAAATGATGATCTCTTAAAGTTGGCAATTATTTTACTGATTTAGAGATCAAGGCAGTGACAAGCCCTCATCAATTGAGGCCATATTTTTTTCGGTCGCGGATTCAACGTCGGATTGATCGCCTGGCTAGATTGCGTTGCTTATTAATTAATGAATTCCTTTCGCGCGACGTAAACGATCGAATGCTTTTTTAAGTTTCTCGTGCTGCTTAATTTCCTCTTGGTGATTCGCAACTAACTTTGCATACCGAACATTTAATTGTTGTTTTTCTTTATCTTTTTTATCCTTGTCATTTTTTATACGTTCATAGGATTGTTTGTATTGTTCTATTTGTTTACGCAGCAGTTCAATTTCGTTAATACTCTCCGTAAGTGATTTATTTTCAAATCGTAGGTATTGTAGCTCATAAGCAAGGTCAATTTCAGGGGCCGTGGCAACTTCCATCAGTTTATTAATATCTTGTATTAATATTTCAGCAGTTTTTATGATAGGGGTAAGATTGTATGAAGATTTTTTAATATCCTTCGGCGAAGACATTTTACTAGAATGTGAATGCTTCTTCAGTTCATCAAGATTGGTTTGCAGTCGATTTGATATATCTTCTAGATAAGATGACCACCCCATATGTAAACTCCTAAATACTAGTTAACGGAAACGTATACACGACAAGCCACCAGTAGAGATGGGGTTATATTTATTTCATCCAAGTGAATTCCATTATTTTTTTTTATAGAGCAATGCTTCTTTTAATTTCTCGCCAAAATAGCTTAAAGGATTGTCTTTTTTTTGCTTATGTTCTGAAATATCTTCTTTTTCAGAAATATTAAAATTATAGTTTATTCCTAAAATCTTTTTTCGATAAAGTTGATAAGCGATAACGTGTTTTTCTGGCGCCATATAATTGGGTTTATCTACAACCGCTTGAAATTTCGTACAAAGTTCGAGATTGGCATTGTTTACATCCAGAATCTTTTTCTTCTTTGCTAAAATTAATTCTTTTTTTTGTGGATGCTTACTTTTGGATATCTTTTCAATTTGATCAAATAGACTATTTATATAACTTAAATTTTTATCGAAAACATTCAAAAATCTTTCAAGATGTTCATTTTGACGTTGGATCCATTGTTCATGCGTTATGACATCCAAGTCATGTGTTTTGGCAATAAAAACAGCTGATTTACTACCGCGCTTGCTCATATTCGTTTGATTTTTTTCTACAAGAAATTAACCAATAATACTTAACCCTTATTTATTTATTTATTTTCTTTTTAAAGACTTTAGATCGGAGAAATTATTAAAGGTTTTAGGACCTTCAGCTAATTTTTTTAACTCTTCCTGTTCATTCTCAATAACGTCTTGAACCTTGTGATACATTTGCAAAAGTCTTTGCGGCATTGCCATTGCAGCGATAACTTTTTGTCTCAAGGTGTTCAACTTTTCTCTTTGATTTTGAGACATTCTACCATCTCTTAACAGCTGTTGAATAACCCTAGGCGCTTCAATCAATA
>CAZRNW010000803.1:0-1532 GCA_964601535.1 uncultured Flavobacteriaceae bacterium | reverse complement strand
TCGGGCTCCGTCGCGCGCTCGGGCGTCGACGCGTGGCGGGACCAGTACGAGATCCACCAAAGCCTGGAAAGTTTTCTCCTTTATTTTTTTCGGAATGAAATTCCCCAATAACGCGGCGCTTTGTCCGAAAACAGCTGAACTTATTTATTCCATTCCTGATATTATTTCCTGTGATTATTCTTTTTTAAAACCAAATACACATATTCAGCCGCACAAAGGTTATTCGAGAATGGTTTTGCGTTGTCATTTACCGCTGATTGTCCCTGCGGGACATAATTGCGCCATCCGTGTTGGTGATACGACTAAAGAGTGGGAAGAAGGTAAATTAATGATATTTGATGATTCCTTTGAGCACGAAGCCTGGAACAAATCGGATAAAGACAGAGTGGTGCTGATGTTTGATATTCCGAATCCTTTGTGGAACTATTCAGCGCAGGAAATTTCAAAATACAAAATCGAAAACATCGACGACCCTTTTCTCTTATCCATGATGCCGAAAGAAAAATGGTTAGAGGCTTATAAGAAGGGAATGTTTCCTGGAAGTGCTACTTAGCTTTAAGCAACGCATTAATCTCATCCATATTCAAATCACTTACGGTTCCCGAAAAAGTAATTTCGCCGTTGCCGTTGTTGAGCATTTCGGCGGCTTTGTTAAGTTTGGTGGCGTTCTTGATGTAATCTTCCTGTGTGAGTTCGTATAATTGATTCACCACGTTCTCCTGATTGGGTAATAATTTGTAACCGATTAATTGGTTGTAGTGAATGGCGCGGTCGTTGTCACGCAAAATTCTTGCTCTCGATAATTTACAGAGCTTCACTTTAAAGAAAACAAAATTCAATACACATAAAGTACTGAATACTGCGGCAAAGGAGTTAATATAATCCTGGTCCCATATAAAAATACCGCCTTCACCAAAACCATCTTCGTAACTAAAGTTTTTGGCATTGATGAGCCCCACTTTCTTGCCTTCAAATTCAATGATGAAATAATAATTGTATTTGTTGTTCACCGAAGCAAACCATTTCTGCTGCATCTCGGGCGTAATGTACTCGCGGTAATCCATATACATTTTTACGGATTGCTGGTTCCGCCAGTAACGGAGAAGCTCAATATCCCCTTCGGTAATCCGCTTTAAAGTAACGCCATATTGATTAATCGTCAACACGCTTTTCAGAAATATAATAACTTGGTTTTTGGTTGACGTCCTTCATGATCTTAGAAATGTATTGCGCAACAATTCCTATACTCAATACAATTAGTCCGGTTGAAAACAAAACACTCACAATAATTGATGTATAACCGTGATCCGGAATACGGAATAAGTATTTCTTCAGTAAATAATAAGTACCAATCAAAAAATTGGTGGTCGCTAAAGTAAAACCAATGGAAGTCACAAAGCGCAAAGGTTTTGTAGAAGAAAACATAACGATGTTCCCTGTGATTTTAAATAAACTGCCCATGGAGTAACCGCCTTTGGCAATGTAATTTTTATTCGGAATCACTTTAATAAACGACATACGGCTTGTGTACC
>CAZRNW010000802.1:0-1535 GCA_964601535.1 uncultured Flavobacteriaceae bacterium | reverse complement strand
CATGTGTAGTAACTTTTTTTACTTCTTTAGGTGCTTTTTTCTTTTGTGGCATAATATGTAATTTCTATGAACTAAATTGTTTGGTGAGCTTGTCGAACCAAAAAACAAAACCCCTTCCATATAACGGAAGGGGCTTATTTCAGTTTTTTTTTCAAAAATTAATATTGAGAGAAACCTTGTTTATCGGTTACCTTGTGTTCAATTAATAAACCTACGCAAGCAGCATCCTGAGCTTTGTGTTTATCCTGCTCAGTTGCACCGGTAGGCACAACTACTTCAATAATTAACTGACGTGTTGATACGCTTTGAAATTCGAACATCTGTGTATCTTCTGCAGTGGTGTTATCAAATAACAATTCGTTGGTACGGCCGTCGAAAATTTTGTAGTTTACTTTATCACCCAATACTGTTTCGCAGCATACTGTGATACGGTAATCCATTCCTTTATAAATTACGCAACGTAATTTCGATACCATTCCCTGATTAAACAATCCGCTTTTGCTCTGAGCGTTGTACATCCATTTTTCACCTTTTTGTGTTTCAAGGATGCAATATTTTTTATGAAACTGTCCGCATACACTCGCCTGAGAGAATGCAGCAGTACTTAAAAATCCGGCTAATATTATAGTTAAAATCTTTTTCATACTCATCGTCATTATTTAGTTAAGGTATAAGAATTACGGATGGTTTTGATTTTTTCAGTAATCGCTTTGTATAATGCCTCACTCACCACCAATTGTTTTCCGCCACCTAACATCTTTTTACCTTTATCATCCTTTGTATTTGCTGTTACATCTTTCTGTTCGATTTTATTGAATTCAGCTAATAAGCTTTCGAAATCAGCTTTTACACCTGCTACATTTGCATCAGCTTCGTGTTTCTTTAAAAACTCAATTAAGTTTTCTAAAGTATATTTTTGATCGGCTAAACGCTCGATAATCGGACTGTTTGCTTCGTATTTCGCGAGGTTAGTTGCAATGTATAAGCTTTCAATCCATCCGCCGGCAACAACTAATGCTAAAGTAGTTCCTTGTTGTCCGTTCTCTAAAGTTTCGAAAGAAGAGAAATAAACATCATCGGTAATAACAGCTAATGAATCTGAATTACCAACGTTACCTTCCAAACGCTTCATAACTTCAGGTTTAATAGCTGAAGAAACGCCGATTTGGTCGCCCATTTGTTTTACAGATTTAAAATATTTCAATGCTTCAGAACCAATTTCGAAAATACTGCAATAGCTTAAATCGCAGCTATAGATACCAAAGTTCAAAGCTTTTGATTTAGCATCGGTATAATTTTTTTGATTTTCAGGCGGGTTCAGGAAAGTCGTGTTTTTATTGTTCTTTCCGCCTACCATTTTAATAAAGGTAAGCATCTCGCCCGGTGAAGGAACCTGGAAAAAGGTTTCTGAAACAGGATTGTTTGTTTCAACATTTTCTGTTTTTGTGGAATCAACACCATTGTCGATTTCATCTTTGTTATCATCGCCACCGCAAGATGATAATACTAAACCGGTTGCAATCGGTAGAATAAAA
>CAZRNW010000801.1:0-1535 GCA_964601535.1 uncultured Flavobacteriaceae bacterium | reverse complement strand
TAAATTTCTTATTTTTAAGTAATGGCTAAAAAAGAAATTAATAAACGTGATTTGATAATCGGCTTATTGAAGGATAAGTCGGCTATGAAACAGGATGTTTATAAAAACACCATCCAGACTTTCAGCATACTTCGCACATTATGTAAAGATGTGAGTCATGATTTAAAAACAGAATTGGATAAGTTCGATAAACGTGTTTCTTTAAGTTTTCTGGATGTTAATCAACATGCCTTTCAGTTAAAAGTTGCCGGCGATATGCTTGAATTTTATATGCACACCAATGTGTTTGAATTCGAAAAATCGCATCCGATGCATAAAACGGGTTATGTAAAGAAAAATGAGTTTAATTCGTATTGCGGGATTATTAATGTTTACAATTTCCTTGCCGATTCTTTTCAATACAACCGTTTAAATGATTTGGGTTACTTGGTCGGCCGTATTTTTGTGAACCGCGAAATGCGTTTTTTCATTGAAGCAAAAGGGCCCATTGGCATAAAATACAATTCATTTTCTGAAGAGCCTTTAACTAATGAAACATTGAAAGAAATTCTTTTTGATTTTATGATTTGGGTTATTTCGTTCGATTTATTTACACCGCCTTTCGATGCTGTGCGGGAAGTGAGCGTAAACGAAATGCAGGAAAAAACCAGCAGTGTTAGTTTGCGTACCGGTAAGCGCTTAGGTTTTGGAACCAGCGATAATTACGAGGACGAATTCAGTATATAAAATTCTCCTATGAAAATTACACCGACTTCTTTAAAAGAGATTGCAAAAATTATTCATGCAAGATATGTTGGTGATGATAATCATTTAATTCATGGTTTTAATGAAATTCACCGCGTTGTAATAGGTGATGCAGTTTTTGTTGACCATCCAAAGTATTACGACAAAGCTTTACAAAGTGCGGCCACCACCATTATCATTAACAAAGAAGTTGATTGTCCGGCGGGAAAAGCTTTAATTATTTGTGATGAACCATTCACCGCATTTAATACATTAACCCGGCATTTTATTCCCCTCTCCTATTCAAAAGTTAATATTAGTCCGACTGCAAAGCTCGGAAAAAACGTAACGCTAATGCCCGGCTGTTTTGTCGGGAATAATGTTTCCATTGGAGAAAATACAGTTTTGCATCCTAATGTTGTGATTTATGATAATTGTATTATTGGCAGCAATGTGATTATTCACGCCAACACTACAATAGGTTCAGATGCTTTTTATTACAAAAACAGAAATACATCCTTCGAACAATTACAATCGGTGGGTCGCGTAGTTATTGCAGATAATGTTCATATCGGTTCCGGTTGTTCGATTGACAAAGGTGTTACCGCCGACACAATCATTGGTAAAGGAACTATTTTAGATAATCTTATTCATGTTGGTCATGATGTAATTATTGGCGAAATGTGTTTGTTTGCTGCACAGGTTGGTATTGCAGGTGTTGTTACCATTGGGAATAACGTAAAAGTTTGGGGGCAGGTCGGCATTTCGAGTGATATCATTATTGAAGACGGTGCAACTATTTTAGCGCAATC
>CAZRNW010000800.1:0-1543 GCA_964601535.1 uncultured Flavobacteriaceae bacterium | reverse complement strand
TTGCCGGAAAACTATTAATTTAAAATTACCGGAATACGAACAGAAGGTGGTAATTGAAGCGAGTATTGAAACGAATGGTCCTCCAATTGTTTTATTATCTTATTCCATTCCTTTTTTCGGCGAGTTTGATTTTACACAGCCGCAGCAGGCTTTTATAAAAGGTGCGTTTATTACTGTTAGCGATGGAACCATCACCGATACTTTAAAAGAATTAGACCCAAACACAGGTTATTATTATGTCGGACTTAAAATAATCGGGCAACAAGGAAAAACATATTACCTGAACGTAACCGTAAACGGAAAAACTTACACTGCCGAAACATTTATTCATCCGCCTGTAGCTTTAGACAGTTTGTATTTTAAAGGGGAGCGTGATACCCTTGGTTTTATTTGGGCGCATTTAACGGAGCCTGTCGGTGCAGGAAATAATTACCGCTGGTTTGCAAAACGTTTGAACCGCGGCGATTTGTTTTATGCAGCACCTTTTAACTCGGTGTTCGATGATAAATTTGTGGACGGAAAAGATTTTCATTTTGCGTATGACCGCGGTCCGCAACCAAATCAAATACAAAATTACAAAGACGATCCGGAAGATGGTTATTTTAAGAGGGGCGATACCGTTGTTGTTAAATTTTGTACCATAGGGCGGAAAGAATATTTATTCTGGAACTCCTATTACCTGAACAAAGCCAGTAATGGTAATCCTTTCTCTGCGCCAAGCAATATTGTGAGTACTATACCCGGCGAAGATGTTTTGGGCGGATTTTTTGGATATTCGCCAAGTTACGACACTCTTGCGATACCTAAGTGATTCAGGAATTCAAAATTCAAAATTCAAGGTTGAAAGATTAATGTTTTTTTTTGGTTTTGTTCGCATTTATAATACCTTAGTAAAACCAAAGAATCTTCAAATTTTTGAATCTTTAAATCTTTGAATCCATGAATGAATTCAGTGAAAAAACAGCAGAAGTAGGCAACCAGGTAAAATGCGTTGGTTGCGGAGGAAATTTAAAATTTGCACCGGGTACCACACATTTGAATTGCGAATATTGCGGCGCAAAAAATGAAATTAAACCGGAAGCAGCAACAGTCATTGAAGAAAATGATTTTGAAAGTGCATTAAATCAGGCAGCAAGTTCTTCTGATAAACAAAATGTAAGCACCGTTAAATGCGATAACTGCGGAGCTTCTACCACTTTAAAACCAAATGTGACTTCTGATTCTTGTCCGTATTGTGACACGGCATTAGTCATAAAAAACGCCACCACTTGCAGTTTAATAAAACCAAAATATGTTTTGCCGTTTAAGATTGAACGCAAGGCGGCCAATGAATTGTTTGTAAAATGGGTGGGAGGTTTATGGTTTGCTCCCGGCGATTTGAAACAATACGCTCAAAACTCTGCAGAAAAATTGAACGGCGTTTACATGCCGTACTGGACTTACGATACAGATACAACAACGCGTTATACAGGTTTGCGTGGCGACCATTACTACGTTACTGAAACCTATACCGACTCACAAGGAAAATCTCAAACAAGAAGTG
>CAZRNW010000799.1:0-1546 GCA_964601535.1 uncultured Flavobacteriaceae bacterium | reverse complement strand
TAGCCTTGCAGAGTCAAGAGTGCTAATTACGGGTATCATGAAAAACAATATTCTTTTTAAGACTTGAAAATTAGATAGTCTTGTAGAGTCAAGAGTGCTAACTACGGATATCATAATATGAATTTTCAAAACACCTTTCTTTATTAAAATATCTTGGTCATTCTGTTGGCCCCATTTTCTCTTGTTGAACCCCCGCTAAAATAAATATTCATCAAAAATTAGTCAAAAATATTTTTTCTAGGTTAAAATTTTAAGCTTTACACGAATCTAAAGTTTTTACGGTGAAAACAAATAACCTTGTTGACAAAAATGGCGATTTGGGGCAAAATGGCTCCTTTCTTACAGGCACAGCTTTTCACTCATATAGCTTTGATATGGAAGCAAGCTTGCCGCAACGTCAAATTTTTACCATAGGAGTAATTTTTGAATCCCTATCCATTGGTAATCTCATCAATAACAAAATAGTTATACAACAGGGTCAAAAGTTAGGAATACTACTAAATTCAATACAATTGCTGTAAGGGACCACAGGCACGAGTATAGGTAAGATCTTGAAATCAATTGACATCTAGCTTAATTTGTAGAGCTTGATAAACTATGTTTAGAGGAAAAATATTATAATCATATACTCTTTCTATTGATCCAGAAATATATCTGACATTGGACCCGATTCATTAGTACCTCGAATCTTGTGAAGCCCATATCTCTTGATAGAAAGAGTATATGACTATAATATTTTTCCTGTATACATAGTTTATCAAGCTCTACAAAATAAGCTAGATATCAATTGATTTCAAGATCTCACCTATACTCGTGCCTGTGGTCCCCTACGGCAATTTTATTGAATTTAGTAGTATTCTTAATTTGTGATCCTGTTGCACAACTTTTTCGCTGATTTTGATGTCACCAATGGATAGAGCTTCAAAAAACCTACCCGTATGGTGAACATTTGACGTTGCGGCCAGCTTCCTTGCGTATCGAAGTTATGAGATAAAAAGCTATGCTTTTAAGAAAGAGTCCATTTTTGCCCCCAAATCGCCATTTTTCTCAACAAGCTTATTTCTTTTCGCTGTAAAAAGTTTAGATTCGTAAAGAGCTTAAAATTTTAACCTAGAAAAAATATTTTTAACTAATTTTTAATGAATATTTATTTTAGGGGAGGTCCAACAAGAGAGAATGATGTCAATGAAGTGATCCAGGTTTTTTAATAAAGAAAGGCGTTTTGAAAGTTCATATTATGATATTCGTAATCAGCACTCTTGACACTACAAGACTATCTAGTTTTCAAGTCTTAAAAAGAAAATATTTTTTTTCATGATACCCGTGGGGGACCCCAGCCATGAAAATGGTTAAGGTGGATTTTTGACAAATAAAGTCTAAAAATATGATCGGGAACCTTTTCTTATTCTAACCTGATAGAAATAAATCGAACTGGAGGGGGGCCGGAAAATGGCCTTATCCGCCTGTGTCCTTTGTGTACAGAGTGTTTGGAAAGTAGCTTTCTATTTTAATTTCGTTTTTTCTCCTTATTAATGACAAATATTCT
>CAZRNW010000798.1:0-1559 GCA_964601535.1 uncultured Flavobacteriaceae bacterium | reverse complement strand
ATGCCGGCCGTAAATATTGTAGAACGCGAAAACGATTACAAGATTGATTTAGCAGTACCCGGGCTGGACAAAAAAGATTTTAATATTGAAGTGGAGAACGATATGCTGGTGGTGAGCGGTGAACGTAAGGAAGAAAAAGTGGAAGAGAAGGATAAAGTGACAAAGCGAGAATTTCATTATGGATCTTTCAGACGTTCGTTTTCCTTACCTGAAACTGCAGATGCTGATAAAATTAATGCATCCTATAATAATGGCGTATTAAGTTTAAGCATTGCAAAAAAAGAAGAAGCAAAACAAAAGGCAAAACGTCAGATTAGTGTTGAGTAGTTAGGTTGCCCTTCGGCAAGCTCAGGATGACAAATGGTTTTGGTTTAAAGGTTGACCGTCATTCTGGGTTTGTCAAGGGTTTTTTATTTACAACTACTGTAAACTAATATTTTACCTTTTACTCCTTTCTGCCAACTGCCACTGCCAACTTGCCTCTATACCTTATTCAAACGTTCCATAAACGCGTCTTTCTTACGGCGCGAAATTTCAATTTGCGTGCCATCACTCATCACAGCGTAGCCGCCATCTTGTTTTAAATAACGGGTCACATGCTGCATGTTTATTAAATGCTGGTGATGAACGCGGATGAATTCATTTTCCGGCAATAAATCTTCGTAATGAATTAAGCTGGCCGATACCATTAATTTATTACCGCCAACCAAATGGAAGTGTGTGTAACTTGCATCAGCTTCACAACGAATGATATCTTTTATGTTCACGATTTCGTAAGCGTTACCGGTTGGTAAAGTAATTTTTTGGTAAGTATCATCCGCTTTTTTCAAATGCTGAATTAAGAATTGCAGATTTTCCATTGTAGGAGCAACATTCTTTTTATCAGAAACTTTGTCAACCGCTTGTTTTAACTCATCAATATCAATGGGCTTTAATAAATAATCGCAGGCACTGTACTTAATTGCTTTCAGCGCATGTTTATCGGTTGCAGTCGTAAAAATAATTTCAAATTTTTTGTCCTGAACCTGCTCCAGCAAATCAAAGCCTGTGCCATCCGGCATCTGTATATCCAGAAAAATCAAATCCGGTTTTAGGCTGTTAATCATATCAACTCCTTCGTGAACATTTTTAGCACTGCCTAATACTTGAAGGGCAGGGCAGTTTTGCTGAACTAACATAGCCAGCATCTCGCGGCTTTTTTGTTCATCTTCTATAATTAATGCTTTTATCATAATTTTTGTGTTAGTGTATTTTTCGTTTTATTATGAAGTGTGCTTTGCTCTACTTCATAATGCTTCATTAGTTAAAATGTGGAATGTAAAGTTCAACCATTGTTCCGCATGATTTACCGTTTTCATCTTTCAAATCGGAAACCGATACGCTGAGATCAGATTTATTAATGTCGTTCAAAATTCTTACACGTTCACTTGTAATTTTCATGCCTAAAGATTTATGCGGATTACTTGGACTGGTACGTTTTATTTCACCTGATTTTTCACGCCCGATGCCATCATCCGTAATTCTACACACAATGTAATTGTTTTTTGTAAAAATATCAA
>CAZRNW010000797.1:0-1564 GCA_964601535.1 uncultured Flavobacteriaceae bacterium | reverse complement strand
AAGATAAACTGCAGCTTACCGTGTTTGATAATGGTATTGGTCTGGATAAAAATTTCGATTTTAAAAAACAGGGAAGTTTGGGCATGCAATTAATACATATGTTATGTGAACAGATTGATGCCGGCTTGAAAATCACTTCTGAGAAAGGCACCCGTTACGATATTTCATTTCCTTTAAAATAAGATGCAAAAACATACCATTTTAATAGTTGAAGATGAGGAAAGCCTTGGAAAAACGCTTTTATTAAATCTTGAACTCGAAAACTATGAAGTGGCGCTTGCCAATAGCGGAAACATGGCGATGGAATTATTTAACAGGATGCAAAAAAAACTGGGTCTTGTTTTATTGGACGTTATGTTGCCTGAAATAAATGGTTTTGATTTATGTGCGAGATTTAAAATTATTAATCCGGAAGTGCCGGTTATTTTTTTAACAGCAAAAAACCAGAGCTCAGAAAAAATATCCGGATTAAAATTGGGAGCGGATGATTATATAACCAAACCCTTTGAACTTGAAGAATTGTTATTGCGCATTCAGAATGTAATCAAGAGAAATTCTAAAACAGATAAATCAGCTTTTACTTTCGGAAAATGCAGTATTAATTTCGACACCTTTGAAATTACGGATATAAAAGGCGAAATAAGTACCTTATCGAAACGCGAAATCGGTTTATTGAAACTTTTAACTGATAACGAAAATAAAGTCATCTCACGAGACCAGATTATAGAAAACCTCTGGAACGAAAAAGAAAATTCATCTTCGCGTACCATTGATAATTACATTCTGGGTTTCCGGAAATATTTCGAACTAAATGCCAAAGAACCGAAACATTTTCATTCGGTAAGGGGGGTTGGGTATAAATTTACATTATAGTAGCTTCCCTTCGGCGAAAAGCTCAGGGTAAACTCGCTCAGCCACCACCTCTTCATCAAGAATTTTGCTTTAATTAAACGGTGCCGGAGCGGAGCCGAAGGCACCAATGAATCCTTAAGGATTTTTAATAATCCAGTTCTGTAAATCCTTCTTATAACTGTCGAAGGTGAGAACATCAACAACCTTATAGTAATTTTTCTTATCCACAGTTTTAGGATATGCAAATTTAGCTGCATCTACTTTTTTTGAGTCGAAACTGAACAACTTTACTAATTCAGCAACCTGTGCTGACGAAAAATGCTGGTCAGAAAAAACAAATTTAGCCTTTGCTAATTTTTTATCATCAAAGCTTTCGTTTTTTACGGTGTTAAGTCTGGGACGGAAATCAATTTCATCCATTTCTTTAATTACCGGAACAACAGGCTGAGCCGCGACCGTTTGAGTGATAACAACTGTTTGTGTTGGAATAATGGTTGGTGTTGGATTTGACGGGTTTGGATTAGCGCCGAACTTAAATTTACTCTCTAATGTTAAGGCATAAGCGTCATACTGATCTTTTTCCAAAACATAAACTGTTTCGTAACCCGGACTGCTAGTTATATTAAAATTAATTGGATTTGAATTACGCGGAAGCCAAACCTTTACGGCGTAATCAGTATTCTCGGCATACTCGAGTACTACTTTGGTTTGG
>CAZRNW010000796.1:0-1566 GCA_964601535.1 uncultured Flavobacteriaceae bacterium | reverse complement strand
GGAATATTCTGATGGGATGGTTGCAGTTGCTCTTTGCAGTAATAATTTATCATTAAAAATATTAGGAAGTTTATACATTAAAATAAATAAGCCGCCGATTCCAACTAAGTTTTTCGACGACAGAGAAAAGGCAAAAGAATGGGTTAGGGGGTTTATTAAATAAAGTGGAAATCATCGCTGACAAAATAATATTTGTAAAAACAATTGACTTAGGTCATTCACTGGTGCAACTCCGTAACGATGGAATTGTGCAGGTTGATTTTGGTGATGATGTAGATGTTGATTTAAAAGAGTCGACTGAAATTGTGAATGCCATTGGTGCTTTAACAGAAGGAAAGAAGGCCTTAATTTTAAATATAGGAGGAAGAAATACCACAGCCACCGGCGCTGCCAGAAATCATTCCGCTTCAGAACAGGGTGCCAGGTTTACCATTGCTGATGCTTTTGTAACAAAGAGCCTTGCTCAAAAAATCCTCGGTAATTTTTACATGAATTTTCATAAGCCATATGTGCCAACAAAAATGTTTGATGATGTGAATCTGGCTATAGAGTGGTTAAAGAGCCAATTGTAATTTTCCTTTTTATTTTGTACATTTAGTCTAATGAAATTCAGGATTTTCATAGTTCTTTTTTCTTTTGCTTTTTCCAATAAAGCACAACATGCCTATTATTCATCATTAAATCAAAATTTACTTTCAGTTAATCCGGCGTTTGCGGGGACAAATAAACAACTAAGGGCACAGGTTATTACGGGTTCAACAGGCGATTCTAAATTCGGTTATCGTCCGCAAAGTTATTATGCAGGCACAGATTTTTTATGCGGAAAACGTTCAGGTTTAGGTTT
Source organism: uncultured Flavobacteriaceae bacterium (assembly GCA_964601535.1). Taxonomy (GTDB): domain Bacteria; phylum Bacteroidota; class Bacteroidia; order B-17B0; family Aurantibacillaceae; genus JAHEYG01. The sequence goes on along the minus strand of CAZRNW010000796.1, from coordinate 722 downwards.
GTCTTTTAATTCAAGTATCTATTCCAATTCTTTAAATAATACCCAAGTCGGTTATAGAGAATTGCAAGTTGACTTTTCTTATGGTTTGCATCTAAAGGTTAATGATAAGTTGAAAATAGTTCCCGCTATACAGATATCGTATTTTCAGATCACTTTAAATCGCAATTATGTTTCGGCTGAGTATTTGCATACCGGACGAATTGACCATTGGGGAGAAATTGTATACATTCAAAATAAGAGAAATGTTGATTTTTCAGCTGGGCTATTACTTTATGGTAAACGTTTTTATGCCGGTGTAAGTGTTCTGAGTTTTACCCAGCCTGATGAAGGATTACTTGGTGTTTCAAAACGGCCATTAACTCAAATTTACCAAGGAAAGTGTAAACTATTGAATCCCGAACAGTTTAATATAGATTGTTATGGTTTAATAAAACTACAAGAGAAGATATGGTATAATAAAGATGGGTTTAATACAAAAAACACAGGGGAAAATTTTATACAGTACGGAACTTATCTTAATTACAAAGTTCTTTCTGTCCATATAGCTCATCAATTAAATGAAGTTTCTAATTACGACGCATTCATTGCCGGTATAGCTTTAAATGTAAAAGGATTCAGGGTTGGATATAACAACAAGTGCAATTACGGCAATAATGTAAGCACTTATTTCTTCAACGAACTTTTCTTACAATACTCTTTCGGAAGGAATAAAAAAGGTGAAG
>CAZRNW010000795.1:0-1568 GCA_964601535.1 uncultured Flavobacteriaceae bacterium | reverse complement strand
TTTTCGAACCGGAAATTAGGCCTCTTTATAGATTATAAGTACACTTCTATCGACCAAGGTATCAAATTTGCTTCTGAATGCTATCAAAAGAGGGGCTAGCCACCTCGAGTAACTATTTTAATATCAGTCGGTTAAAAACGGGTTTGGTAGTAAAAAAATTGGTTTTTGTATGTAAAATATATATCTTAGTCTACTAATTTAAGGTAGTTATATGCATATTGCCATCGCCGGGAACATTGGGTCAGGAAAAACAACTTTAACATCTTTACTTGCAAAGCACTATAAGTGGCATGCGCACGCCGAAGACGCCGACGACAACCCCTACTTAAACGATTTTTATGAAGATATGCAGCGCTGGTCATTTAACCTGCAAGTCTACTTTTTAAATAACCGGTTCAGTCAGGTTTTAGATATCCGGAAGGGTAAGCACACCGTTGTACAAGACAGAACCATTTACGAAGACGCTTATATTTTTGCACCGAATTTGCACGCGATGGGTTTGATGACCACCCGTGATTACGAAAACTATTTCGCGCTGTTTAAATTAATGGAGAGCTTAATTAAAGCACCTGATTTAATTATTTATCTGCGCGCATCCGTTCCTACATTGGTAAAACAAATTCAGAAACGTGGCCGTGATTATGAAAATTCAATCCGTTTAGATTATTTAAAGCGCTTGAACGAACGTTACGAAGCCTGGGCTACTACTTACGAATCAGGTAAATTGTTGATTGTGGATGTGGACGATATCAATTTTAATGAAAATAAAGAAGACTTAGGAAAAGTCATTCGGTTAATCGATAGTCAGCTAAACGGATTGTTTAAATAAAATTTGAGCGACAGTTCACATAACGAAGAAGCGTTTTTTAAAAATCATTTTTTAAAAGTTATCGATTCGTTAAAGAATGGTAATGAAGTTCTATTGGCTTATGATGGTGTTTTAAATGTGGATACCATTTCACGTTTAGAAACAGAAGTAGAGGGAAAAGTGACTGCACTTGCCATTCCGAAAGGCCCGCTGAAAAAAATATTTTTTATTTCTGTTGAAGCTTTACAAAATATGTTGATTCACGGCGGGAAAGATGAAGCAGGCCACCAGCACAATTATTTTATTTTATCCAAGAATCCGTCTAAAGTTGAAATTGTAACTGCTAATTTAGTTCCTAACAGCACCATTGAAAGATTAAAGGGCGATATAGAGCGTTTAAATTCATTTAATGATCCTGCAGAGTTAAAAGGCTATTACATGGAGCATCTCGAGAAAAACGAGATCAGCGACAAAGGCGGCGCAGGTTTAGGTTTCATTACCATTGCGATGAAGAGCGGAAACAAATTAGGATATGAGTTCGATAAAATCAGCGATTCACTTTCTTTGTTTATGTTAAAATCTACCGTTAACCTAGAGTAATCTTTTTATTTAATGTTTCAAGGTAACGATGCCATATTGTTTTTAACATCTTGGTATCCGGTAAACTCAAATCCCACACACGGAATTTTTATCAGAAATCATGCAGTAGCTTTATCTCATTTTCAGAAAGTGATTGTTTGTTATGCTTACGGACGCCTTG
>CAZRNW010000794.1:0-1568 GCA_964601535.1 uncultured Flavobacteriaceae bacterium | reverse complement strand
GTGCACCTGATTGAAACCGGTGCTCATGGTTTCTTACCTAAAAACGAAGATATTGAACATGTGGTTGATGCCATTTACGCCGTGCATGAAAACGGATACTTTTTTAACGACCGTATATCAAAGGCAATGGTGAAAGGACTTGTGAACGCTAAAAAAATAAAACCAAATTTTACCGATGTTGATTTAAATGATAAGGAATTAGAAGTGCTTCGTTTGCTATGCAAAGAACATACAAGTCCGGAAATAGCAGATAAAATGCATTTAAGCACAAAAACAATCGATAATTACCGCTTAAGTCTTATTAAAAAATTAGGCGTTAAAAACAGTATTGGCCTTGTGATGTATGCGGTGAAAAAGGGATTGGCATAGTGCCTTTTCAAAATCATTTGCAAAATATTTTTATTTATAAGTCAATTCTAATATTAAACTTAATTATACAATCCTGTAGTTGTTTATATCCTTTCGGATTAATATTCCCTTCAATAATCCAAAGATTACAAATCCAAGCAAGATTCACTCTTAATTAAGTCAAGCTTTTTTTCATTAAATACAACAGGTAGCATTACAATTCCTGTTAAAAATACAATTCATATGTTTACATATGAACTGAATAATTCCACGGAAATTTATCCATCCTTATTATTATGTTTCATAGTCCATCTCCCCTTGTTATAGGTATTTATATTAGGCTGCCGCTATAATACTCGACTAATGGCGATTTATTATTAAAAAATGAGTTTTACCATAATCACTTTCTTTTTTTTCGAAAAAAAAGTGAAAAGTTCAAATATGACAAATCTCACAATAAATCAAGTTTAAAGTCATTATTTCTAAACAGCATCCGAAATACTTTTGGTTCCGTAACTAAAACTAAGTCCAATGAATAACTATTTAACAATAATAAAAAATACACTATTAGCATTATTCGTTTTAATAACACAGCAAGTGCTGATAGCACAAAGTCCTTGTATGCCAACCGTTCCTTCCTTTACAATAAACCTTACGGGGAATCCGGCCGGTGTATGGTCCTCACCAAATGTTTCACGTAACGACCAATGTTGTACAGTAACAGCACCGGATCAATGTGTTTTTTTTGATTTAACTCTTGATCCAAATGCAGCGGGAATTCAAATAGACATGATTGGAGCCGATCCTGCAGGATCATTATTTTATAGCATTGGCTGCACTGGTAGTTATCCGGGAGGATCTATTAAATGTATTACCGGTGTTGGTCCTCACCTCATTACATTCTGCAAACCCGGAAGCAACAAAAATATTTACAAAATAATATCTATTTCCAAACCGCTGTTTCCAAAAGATGATACAATTCGATTAGGATGCAAATATAAATTTGTAACACTTGGCATTGTAAACAGTTCCGTTACATGGCAATCCATTTATCCCGGTACACCCGGACAATACAATAGTTATTTAGACTCAACAAACGTAGCGAGTCCCACTTACAGCCCAGCGAGTGGCGCACCTGCATATATTGATTATAAAGTATGCGGCTTTCCGCAAGCATCCGGTTGCGGTTATAGTTTAATGGTTTGTGATACGATAAGAAT
>CAZRNW010000793.1:0-1576 GCA_964601535.1 uncultured Flavobacteriaceae bacterium | reverse complement strand
CCGCTTGCCGAAGCTGTAAGTAAGTATTTGAAAAAGGATAATACAATTCCGATTCAATTAAATAGTATTGAGAATATTACTGGTAAAGGCGTTAAAGCAATTATAGATGGGCAAGCTTATTTTGTAGGGAACAAGGCTTTAATGAACGAAAATAATATTCAAATAAATTCCGCTGATTCTGAAAAAGCAACTGCCCTGCAAAACGAAGCTAAAACAGTAACTTTCTTTTCTGATTCAAAACAGGTTTTAATAGTGATAGCAATAGCGGATAAAGTAAAAGTTAATTCAGCCAAAGCTATAGAGCATTTGCAAAATCAGGGAATAGAAGTATACATGCTTACTGGCGACAATACACAAACAGCCTCTGCGGTAGCTAAACAAGTCGGATTAATAAATTACAAAGCGGAATTTCTACCCGCTCAAAAATCCGAGTTTATTAAAGAATTACAGGCTAAGGGAAAAGTTGTGGCAATGGTAGGTGATGGCATTAATGATTCTCAGGCTTTAGCACAATCAGATGTTAGTATTGCGATGGGTAAGGGCTCAGATATTGCCATTGATGTAGCCAAGATGACAATCATTTCTTCAGATCTTATGCTCATTCCGGAGGCGATCAAACTATCAAGGCTGACAGTAAAGACTATCAAGCAAAATTTATTTTGGGCATTTATTTATAACATCATAGGGATCCCAATTGCAGCCGGACTTCTGTATCTATTTAATGGATTTATTCTTAACCCAATGATTGCTGGTGCTGCAATGGCATTAAGTTCAGTTAGTGTTGTAAGCAATAGCTTATGGCTTAAATTAAAAACTATAAATTAAAAAAACATGGAAACTTTAAAATTCAAAACCAATATAAAATGTACAGGATGTGTTGCAAAAGTAACGCCCTTGCTTAATAACGAATCAGAGATTGAAAAGTGGGAAGTTGACATCTATAACCCTGAAAAAATTCTGACAGTTGAAACAAAGCATATCGATGCACAGAAAGTAATCGAAACAATAGAAAAAGCCGGATTTAAAGCAGAAAAAATATGAAAAGAGTTCTTAAAAATATTTTGAGAATTATAAAGTGGATATTTGTCCCAAAAAAATCATGCTGTAAATAGCAAGTAGTACGTTTAAGAAATAAAGACAAAAGATGATAAGTAACTTCATAACATGGGCATTAAAAAACAGAATCATCGTTCTGCTAATTGCAGCGGGTGTGACTGTTTATGGGATAATTGCGGTTAAGAATACCCCTGTTGATGCTATTCCGGATTTATCCGAGAATCAGGTAATTATTTTTACTGAATGGATGGGCAGAAATCCGCAAATCATCGAAGACCAAATAACGTACCCTTTGGTAAGTAACCTACAAGGTATTCCTAAAGTAAAAAACATCAGAGCTAACAGCATGTTTGGAATGAGTTTCGTTTTTGTCATTTTTGATGATGACGCAGATATTTATTGGGCAAGGACAAGGGTTTTAGAAAGATTGAATTATGCCCAGCGTTTGTTGCCTGAAGGAATAACACCTACACTTGGGCCTGATGGAACCGGATTAGGGCATGTTTACTGGTACACATTA
>CAZRNW010000792.1:0-1579 GCA_964601535.1 uncultured Flavobacteriaceae bacterium | reverse complement strand
CAATACCCGGTTGGTGCAGGAGCGTTTCCTCCGTAATAAGAAGCAAAACGCAAGGAAGAAAATCCTGTATTAAAAACAGCAATGTACATATCTGTAGCTCCACCGCCAAAAGGTTGGAACTGGTCGGGCGTAGTAGGAAATCCTGTATATGCACATCCTGCTAAATATAAATTCCCGCAGCTATCCACTTTAAAAGCTGTATATAAAAATTTTTGTTGCTGCGTTGAACCTGATGGTCCCCATTTACTTTGATAATTGATTGCAGTTAAGGAAGAATTAAGTTTATGAATTGTATTAATACTATTTATGTTCGCATAAGTACCCGGACTCGGCGTTAAGGAGTTGCTGGCCGCAATGTATCCGCATAAATAAACAGAATTATTATAATCAACATCCATTAAGTATCCCACATCGTCAGTTGAACTTCCCACATAAGTGGAGGCTATTAAAATATTTCCGGTTGGACCAATATGAGAAACGAATTGATCAGGAAGGCTTGGCGGACCAGTCTTTACCGGCCTAACAACACCGGGTGTAGTAGGAAAATTAGTGCTATTTGTTGTTCCGCTGCAATAAACCCCACCGCTCCCGTCTAATTTTATACTTGAACCCTCCTCAAGACTCGTGCCACCGAGATAAGTACTCCAGACTAAAGTAGACAAACTTGAATCTAATTTAAATACAACTGCATCAGTTAGCCCTTGTTTAAAATTAAAAATAGCCAAAGGAGTTGTAGGGAAATCGGTTGATGAAGAATTTGAAATAACATAGGCGTTTCCGTTTTTATCAATCATCATTTCGCCATTAATTGATGGATAACCTGAACTCGCAAACTGAATAATTGATTCGTTTAATGAACCTCCAATAAGAGTTGATGCAACGAGCATAGACCCTGTTGTGTCCAGCTTAGTAATAAAAAGATCACCTGCCCCGCCTAAAATAGTATCATAAGCAGTTTGGGAACAAGGATAATTTTTTGAATTTGTTATACCAAGAATTGAAATAATATTTTTTGATACGTTAATATCAATAGGATATTCGGTTGAATCGCCGCCAAGGTAAGTTGCAAATAGTTTTGTAGTTCCTGTTGCATTGAACTCGCTAATAACACAATCACCGTTTTTATTACTCGTCTGCTTAAAAGCACCTAATGTTGTAGGATAACCCATATCAGCGCCTGCCGCATTAAATATTTTACCGTAGGAATCGTAAGTGCTCGCGTAATTATATGAAGCAACAGAAGACCCGCTATAAGAACACGCTACAACAACGGGATCAATTACCAGTTCGTAATCTTTATCGTAGCCTTCAGGAAAAACAAAACCAAGCGAATTGTTTCCGGATAAAACATATTTGCATTTTATTTTCTTTTGCTTTCCGTTGATGATCTGATAAGCGTAAGGTTCCTTTTCAATAATGTTCCCGACAGATGTTTTAATGATGATTTCATTATTAACTAATTCTATTCCATCTGTATGATCAAAATTAATTTTGATGGAATTTACATCCCCGCCTTTTCTGATTACAAAATCATATTTTAAATTCAGTTCGTTACTGTATAGCTTCAGGTCAATATTAT
>CAZRNW010000791.1:0-1586 GCA_964601535.1 uncultured Flavobacteriaceae bacterium | reverse complement strand
TATTAGAAGCGGCAGGTTCAATGATCCGACACTTAAATCCATTTTCAATCAGCAAGCCCGCTATATTTGCCAGCTTGATATAAGGATCCGCTGCAATTAAGTCCCTCGGATTAATGAATAAAACATCCAGCATTATTTTCTGGTTTGCCTGCCAATTTCAAATTTCAATTTGCCATCAAAAGCTTGTTTACAAACTTAAAGATTTATTTGTCATAAATTTCACCACCAACAGCGCATGTTAAAGCTCTATCTTACCTTTTTTGCATTCAGTTTAGCTTACCTATTAATTAAGAACATACTTTATAATTCTCTTGATGCTTCCCTTGGTATTAAAGCAATTATTGTTCTTAAGTTCGGCTTTTCTTTATGCATGGTGTTTCTAATTCGTGCTTTCTATAAAAGAGCGAGGCATGAGTGAGGAACTTTGTGTAAGAATAATATATGGTAGCTCGTTAGCCTTTCATAATTTTTTCGCTAACCTCCCTCTTGGGATTGCAATTGTTCAATGCTGCTTTTGCATTTATTATTATGCTACCGGTTGGAGTAAGTCGCTTTTCACTATTAAGCTGACGTTTGACATTCTTGTATTAAGCATTTTACTTTCCGTCTTTTCCGGCTTCGCATTAGAAATAGAATTCGAAAGATTCTGGCCCAATTTCAAATCAATTCTTAGTAACTGGAATCAACACATCGGACATCTGTCGGCAGTTATAAGTTATTTTTTGTCTTCACTATTAATAATTGCGGTGTACTATTACCAAGTCTGGACGAAACCAAAGCTTTTTATTTTGTTCAGCTTGATTATGGTTGTTCTTGCCTGGTTTTTTGGAGCGTGGGGCATTTTCCTTAATACGGTAATGCAGTATCCTTTTGAGGCTGCAATCAAGGACGGAGAATTGATGTTGGATGGAACGTTGTACGAAAGATTCTTTTCAGGGTACCATATAGCCAGGCAATCACATATAGCTGCATCTTCCATACTAAAAGGGAGTTTGGTTATCCTAATCATCTACTCATACTGTAATAAAGCCATTTTAGATAAATGCTTCAAACCAGCATTAACAATCATAATTGCAGGACTTTTAATTTCTGGTATCACCGGACATTTGCAAGCAGTAAATATCTCCAAACATCAACCATCAAAATTTGCAGCAATGGAAGGGATAGCCACTCCGCAAGATACGGTCAATTGGAATGTGATCGGATTGATGCTTCCCAACGGGGAAATACGTGGTGCTTCCTTAAAGGGTGGATTACAGCTATTGACTAATAATAAATTGCGTTCGCTAGAGGAAATCCCTAGTGAAGAACAACCACCGGTAGTTTTGACTTTCAATTCGTTCCGCATAATGTAATATTCAAATTTCATGATTATTTTGAAGGTACTAATAGAATTAAAGTTACGTTTGCTTCTGAGAATAATCTAACATATCATTATGATAATACATTAACAGTTCTTGCAACGCAATCTTTTTCTGCAGGAACATTATTAAGTTTTGTCAACCCAAATAAAAGTACAGATAGTAATTATTTGTGGAGTGGTACAACAAGTGGAGGAAATACTGTAAATGGAATAAATGGTAGAA
>CAZRNW010000790.1:1355-1586 GCA_964601535.1 uncultured Flavobacteriaceae bacterium | reverse complement strand
CGCTAAGACGCCAAGAAAAATACTTTGCGCCTCTGCGTCTTTGCGAGAAATCTTTCTGTACACTTCACAATTTCTAAAGTTCATTCGATTTACAAAATTTTAATTTCTTTTTTATTGTCATAATAATATAAACTCACTTATCTTAGGTGTTGTTTATGTTAAACTATTACGAACTTCTTAAAATCTCACCAGATTCTACACATGAAGAAATTGAATTAGCTTTTGCTGCCT
>CAZRNW010000790.1:0-1345 GCA_964601535.1 uncultured Flavobacteriaceae bacterium | reverse complement strand
AAAACGAATTATTGAAATTCAGTCCGGGCATTCAGTTAAGTGATGCGGAACTAAGACTTCGTCGGTCTGAAGTGTGGGATGCTTATGTAATTTTATTGGATCCGGCAAAAAGGAAGGAACATGATGAATTATTAGAACGTGACAGGATACATAGATTGTACGAAGCTAAGATCAAGATGGAAGAAGAGGAACACGAAAAGTCTTCTGCCAAATGGAAATACATTGGTTTGGGAGCCACAATCCTAATAATCATTTGTTATTTTTTACAAAAACAAATTTCAGTAAATAGCGAATCGGTTAAACCAAAATGGCAAACACATCATATAACAGATGAAGTTGAAATACTTTTACCTGCTCCTATTGATTCAATAGGAAATATTCTTCCGGCAAATTTTGCAAAAAGGACCATGAATTACATATCTGATTTATCAGATGGATTTTCAGTGACAGTTGGATGGCTTGAGATGTATGAAGGTTATTCTTTATCCTTTAGAGATGTTGGATATATTGGAAGTCTTGAAATGCATGATATGCATAGGCGTTTTGAAACGCGCGATACAGTTAAATTGGATATCGCGATACATAATTACAATACGCAGTTAATAAAGGGAACGTATCAGATAGATAATGTAATAAGAGCTTACGAAAATTACACATTAATAAGAGCTAATCAGGTTATTAAAATAATAATAAATTACGTGCCGGATAATGTAGACCATGAAAAATACTGCCAAATTATTTTTAATAGCTTAACTTGTTATAGCAGTACATCGGAATAAACTTATTTCTCCGGACTATAACTCCAAAGCAATTTTCCAGTCTTCAAATCAAAGCAATGGGTTTTGCGTTTGGCACCCCATAAACTAATGGTTAAGAATTCCTTGTTGTGACGGTATTCGAAATTTAAGTTATCACCGGTGTTCTTTTTTAATTCCTGTAACACTTCATCGCTGTTTATCCAGACTGTTTTTCCTTCCTGATCCACACATTCTAAATGAACTTTTGCTTTTTTCGATAAGTCATCAACATATGCAAAAACTATAGCGCTGTTAATCCGCATCAGCGGTTGCGATTTAAAAAATACACGGTCGCTTAATTTTTTAAACAGACTGATATGATAGCTGCTTTTGTAATAACTTTTTTCTTTGTCGTAATTTGTAACAAGGTTATCATCAACATCTAATTCATCCCTGGTTTTATCACCTTTTCTTCTAATCAAATATAATTGCGCTTGTTTTTGATTGCTTAAATAAACTTTGGTTTCAGTTAATGTATCAAAACGGTAAGAATTATCTGATTGTTTTTTGGTATGGAGAAAACCGCCTTCAGGAAAATAAACGAACTC
>CAZRNW010000789.1:0-1587 GCA_964601535.1 uncultured Flavobacteriaceae bacterium | reverse complement strand
TGGCTTATTTCTGAATTTGATAATGCGCAGCCGGTAAATAATCTTTTAAATAACATGATTCAGTTTGGTAAAGTGTTTTATGCAACAGATGCGCTTTTACCCGAAACGCACGACAGCCTTAAAATTGGTTACACTACGCAACAAATGAAATACTGTAAGGAATACGAAAAAAACGTGTGGGGCTTTTTGCTGAAAACAACCGTTTGTACGAAAACAACCTTAAAACAGTGGGTGAGTTTACAAGTGATGGTCCTTTTACTTCGGCTATCAGTAAACAATGTCCGCCCCGCATAGCCATGTGGATTGGCTGGCAAATTGTAAGAAGCTACATGAAGAACAATGAATCGGTAACTTTAGCACAATTGATGGAAGAAAAGGATGCTCAGAAGATTTTAAGTAAAAGTAAATACAGACCATAGAAGTTCAAAGTTTAAGGTTCAAAGTTTAAGGTTCAAGGTTTAAAGCTTAGGTTATTAGTATATTTAAAGTATGAAAACAAGTGAAATTAGTTTTAAAGTGACGGTTGATGATAATCATCTGCCGGTTAATATTGAATGGGAAGCTAAAGATGCAGGTGAAAAGAGCGTGAGCAAAAGCGTGATGATTGCTTTGTGGGATGCCAAAGAAAATAATACCATGCGTATTGATTTATGGACAAAAGATATGAGTATCGATGAAATGAAGAAGTTCTATGTTCAGAACGTGATGACCTTAACCGATACCTATATAAGGGCTACTAATGATACTGAAAATGCAAAAGAGGTAAAAGCGCTCTTTTCTGAAATAGGCCGCAAAATCGGCGTTCTTAAATAAAAAACCCCGCCCTCGTTAAACGATTGGCGGGGATTTAATCTGAATGCTTATTAATTAAGCTGCTTCTTTCTTTACTTCTTTTAAGCCTTTAGCTGAATCGAGCATTTTCTGAACGCTTTCTTTCGAAAAAGGTTCTGCTTCGCTGCTTTTAATGTCTTCAAAAACATAAGTAGAATTCCCTAACTTCTGAATGCTGTAAAAATGAAACTCAGGTTTTGTGATTTCGCTTTCCCACATGATAGTGGTAGGTTCTTCAACTACGAATGACTTGAATTTATTTACTTCATCGGCCTTCACATCCGATTTACGTAATTCAATATCGCCCGGATCTTCGGTGATTGATATTTGGAAGTTCTTGCCTACTCTGATTTCAAGTGCGCCCCAGGTTTGTTCCATTATCTCCATCTTTCCGAAAGTTGAATCCGGTACAAAAACGGTAAATGGTTTACCATATTTGCTCAAATCGAGTGTTACCATTCCGGCAGGTGCCTCAACAGCGGGCTGATCTTCTTTTTTACCGCCGCAGCTTTGCAATGCTACTATAAATGCAAAAGCCATTATTAAAGAATATACTGTTTTCATATTGTTTGGTTTTATGTTGTAAAGATAAATTAATTCGTGAATATACAAGAAACCCCTTTTTTTCAGTTTGTTCACTTATGGGCATAAAAAAACCCCGCTTGGCGGGGCTCTTTCTTAAAAAAGAAATTATTTCTTTTTCTTAGCAGCTTTACGCTTTGTGCCTTTTTTCTTAGCCGCTTTTTTCTTTGCCGC
>CAZRNW010000788.1:0-1598 GCA_964601535.1 uncultured Flavobacteriaceae bacterium | reverse complement strand
GTTGTAAAAAGTTTTTATTACCTGAATGTACTCTCGCTTTGCACGCATATCCTTATAAATGACATGCGTAATTGTTTGAGCAAACCAAGCGGCTTGTTCGGGAGAAGATTGAGTATTTTTATTTAGAATGTTGAGCATTTGAGACAGCCTTATTTTTCTTTAATAAATTTAACGGCATATAGATACCTGAACCGAATATTAATACTGCTTCTATAAACCAAACTATGTAGAGAATCATTCCTTTTACTGGCACGTCTTTAAAACTCCATAAACCTTCATCGTTAATAAGTTTAACCGACGATACGATTTGAAGTGGATGACCAATGAAATACCAAGAGGATCTACCTGCTTGAAAGCCGTTGGTTAATAAATCAGCGGAACTAGTCTGCTCGATCATTTCATCAATACTTAAACCAGTAGTATTTATGGAGCAATAAACTGCCCAATGAACGTAATAAGCAATTACTGCGGGAACGAGTGATAGGACCACTATTTCTATTTTGTTTGTGAGCTTATTATCTTTTACTGCCTGATAAACAAACAGGACGATGAAACCACCAAATAAAATAGTTATGACAAAATTTAAATATATAAAGGGAATATAATTAATCGCATAGGCATAACCGAATGCCAATAGCACTGCAAGTACCATAGACAAAAACAATGTTATTAATTTTGTAAGCATTACTGTTTAATAATTTTCTTGGTTGTGTTTCCCATTTTGATGAAGTAGATGCCATTAGGATATTCTTCGAGTTCTATAGTTGTTTCTTCCTGCAAAATATCTTTTGTAAATATTAATAAATCTAAGGTGTTATATATTTCGAGTTTCGAGTTTCGGGTTGGAGTTTTTATAATGAATGAAGTGTTGAAAGGGTTTGGATAAATACTGATTTTTTTATCAGAATCAATTTCAGCAATTCCAACGTTACATGCTTGGCACATTCTATGAATAAAAACATCTATGAGTCCAATAGGAGAAAAAGTGGCTGTACCGGGACCCGGATCTAAATCGCACGGATTACTATTAAAAGTTCCTGTGGTTAAAATATTCACTGTATTATCTAGAGCTATAGAACTTACACCATCACTACCATTACCGCCCATTTGTACCGCCCAAATAAAATTACCGGAAGGGTCCAGTTTTGATATGAATGCATCACCATTGGGATTCGCCGTGAAATTATAAACGGCCGAACTAGGATCGAAATCAGTTGTACCACTGAACCACCCTGTTGAATAAACATTGCCAGCAACATCAGCGGTTGCAATTGGTGCTACATTTGATGTGCCTGCAATCTGCTTTGCCCAAACAAAACTACCAGAAGAATCGAGTTTAAGAATAAAACCATCTTGAGTACCAAATGGAGAAAGCGTAAAAGTACTTAATCCTGAATCGAAATCGCAAGTTGACTGAAATGAACCTGCAACTAAAATATTACCCGAAGCATCAACTGTAATTGAATTACCTAATTCACTATTTACTCCTCCAATTCCTTTAGCCCAAACAAAACTACCACTTGAGTTTAGTTTTGAAATAAAAAAATCGCTAAAACCGAAAGGTGTTAAGGTAAAAGTACCGGAACCCGGATCAAAAT
>CAZRNW010000787.1:0-1600 GCA_964601535.1 uncultured Flavobacteriaceae bacterium | reverse complement strand
TGAAATTGATGGAGTTCCGGGTGAAAGATACAAAACAAAAAGCTATCCAAATATAGTGAAAATCACCCACGCACTTGCTCTAGACGAAAAGCGTGACGAATTTACACCGCTTCTAGTCTGCCCTAGGTCTGGAAAAGTTTATCCAATCATTAATGAAACATGGTTTTCTGGTGCACATGCTGATGTAGGTGGGGGCTACAATGACTCTAATAATCTAGCTGGAGTAAGCTTAAATTGGATGCTGGAAGAGCTAACCAAACAACATGACTCATCGCAAGACCCTCTTCATTTTACCCATTCAGACTCTAATCCGTTTTGGATAAATACTAAAAACGATATACATGAGCAAAATGTTCTGCCAAAGGTTTTCGAAGACCCCCTCGGTCTGATGCATATTTCCATTAATGATAAGAAAAATAGCTTTGCTAGTGATTGTAGAGATCGACTTGAACAACTTAATTGTTCAATCGAAAACCAGCCAATAACATCAATAAATTGCCATCACAGCGTTTCGTTACGAGGCAATAGAGCAGTTTATGCTTTTAGTAAGAATAGTTATGTCAAGTTTGATTACCCATATTATCAATGCAATGACATTACTAAAAGCGATACTTTAAAGTGCGAATCATTACTAAAGAAGCCATTTGAACATCTTGATAAAGATATTAAGCACTGCTCAAAATAAATGAATTAAATCTTTTACAGGATAAAAAAATGAAACATCTTATGAACATCATTTTTGTAATTTTTTGCATTTTGATGGTTGGGTGCAGTGGTATTCAATCTATTTCAGACAACACTTCCAATTTAGAGGATAACGTTTGTCCAATTCCGGATGATTCGGGCAAGGAAAAAGAAAACCATTTAAAAAGGGCTGCGATATTCTTATCAGCCATTACAGGTTTTGCATACCGCAACTATCAAGTTTACAGCATCGACAATCAAAGTTTAAATGATGAAGCGACACGCACAATTTCGTATATTAATAAAGCATGGAGTTCAATAAAAGAAGCAAATGAAAGAGTTAATTCAACGATTTTCCCAATCGAAAGAGCTGATTACATCGTTGACATTTTATATGCGGCTGAATCTGCTATTAGACCATCAGTAAAAAATCTTATAAATTTACCCACTTCATCATCGGCTCAACGATTATCAGCAGGAAAAAACATTTTAGTAAAAGTTATTATGAATGGCTTGTACAAAAAAGCTTATTCAGAACTTTGCGAAAATATGACAGACGTTAATATTGACGATATCAAAGAAAGGATAGCAAATCGTTGTAATGATATTAAATCCTTATCCTCCAGCAGCCTTTCATGTGAAATTATGTGATCAATAAAAAAATGGGGGAGGAAAAATGAACAACCAAGGTAAAAATATTATTTTGTGTTCTGATGGAACTGGAAACACCACAATAAAAGACCGTGGTACAAATGTTTTCAAGCTTTATGAAGCTATCGACGTTCTGGGTCATGATGAAATACCAGAGTTAAAAGAACAAATAGCTTTCTACAGTGATGGCGTTGGAACTGAGAATAACGGATATATCAGTAAATTTTCTGGTGCTTTTGGTTATGGCCTAACTAGAAACATCAAA
>CAZRNW010000786.1:0-1602 GCA_964601535.1 uncultured Flavobacteriaceae bacterium | reverse complement strand
CTCCATCCGTACAGCACAACATTGGTTTCATCGATTTAAGAATAGCAACTTCGAACTCGATGATTTACCCCATACTGGAAGACCACTGGAATTGGATATGGATCTTTTAAAGCAGCTTATCGAACAAGATCCTCGATTGACGACAAGGTATTTAGCAGAGCACCTTGGATGCTCTCACAGTGCCGTAGAAACACATCTGCACGAAGTAGGCAAAACTTGGCAAGATGGAGTTTGGATACCCCATGAATTATCTCCGCTTCAGCTGCAGCAGAGGGTTGATGCTTGTATGGAATTATTAACTTCTCATCGCAACGACCAATGGCTTCACAATCTTATTACTGGTGATGAGAAGTGGGTGTTGTATATTAACTACGAGTACCATCGCCAATGGCTCAGCGCTGGTCAAACAGGTGTAGCAACGCCTAAACCTGATCTACACCCCAAGAAGGTGATGCTGAGCGTGTGGTGGGGCGTCAAAGGAATCATTCACTGGGAAATTCTTCCTGATGGTTGCAGCATCACTGCTGATCTCTACTGTCAACAATTGGATCGGGTTGCAGCAAAACTCAAAGGGAAGCAAGATCGTATTTACTTTTTGCACGCCAATGCCAGACCCCACGTAGCAAAGTCGACACGCCAAAAGTTATTGAGCCTCGGATGGATCACTGTTCCCCATCCGCCTTACTCTCCAGACTTGGCTCCTACAGACTACCATCTGTACCGTTCTCTCTCTGATTATTTAAGGGAGAAAAAATTCAACGACGAGAGCCATATCAAAATGGATCTCCTCAACTTCTTCAATCAAAAGTCTCAAGACTTTTACGAACACGGGATTCTTTCTCTACCACAGCGATGGCAACAAGTCATAGATACTGATGGAGCATATATTAATGATTGATAGTTGTGTTCTTGTATTAGAAAGAAAAAAATAAAATTTTTGAAAAAAACGCAAAAAATTTCTTACCAATGGAAAACAGTCACAAAACAAAACAAAGAATACATAAAGTGGTAGAGAATTTTACGGGCTATCAGAATATTTATTTACTTCTGTAAATATTTAGTTCTACAGTAATATTAGTTTTGAAATGAGACAAAAAATATAACGAAAAATTGTAATTTTTTATTACTTCTCAATCAGCGATGTCTTCAATGTACTCGAATTATTTCTCAGTAAATAAATAGAAAACAACTAGTAAATAGACAGGGTGATAGAGAATTTCAAGCTCTATTAGAGTATATAATTACTCTTTTAAAACATATGCATAAAGGTAAAAAAATTTCAAAAGCGATATGGGATAACAACTACTAAATTCAGTTTTTGTCGCATCGGTGATGTAGATTCCCCCATTGCACTCGTTTTTTTGTTTCATCGAATTAGTTCAAATGAAAATATAGAAAGGCAGGATTATAGGAAATTTCACGGGCTTTCAGAATATGTCATTACTTTTTAAAAAATATCATTTTATGGTAGAAATTTCTTAAAGATAAGGTTTTCCGTTTTTCATGACCGGGGGGATATATCTATGAGTCGTTTGTCTCCTATGCTCTCATTTTGCCATCGCTTCGTGTTGTGTTTGTCCTTTATTTCCTACCTTAGCTTTT
>CAZRNW010000785.1:0-1604 GCA_964601535.1 uncultured Flavobacteriaceae bacterium | reverse complement strand
CCAAAGATGTTAGGACCTCACCCTAGATAAATTGATAAGGACAATTCTTTCAAAGAAAGAAGAAATTTTTTTTATTTTTAGTACTACCTAATTCAGCATCACTAGTAATAACCGAATCAGCTCTATCTTCAATAACATTAAGTGTTTTTGTATCATACACTTTTTCAATAGAAGAAGGCAAAATATCTTGATCCCTATCTATATAGGGTTTTAAAGTAAAACGACTCTTTCAATTAATAACTCGATGTCCAACTAAATCCATAACGGATTTAGTATCGTCGTTGTACTTTAAATTCATAAATGCATCTTTTGGTGGCTTAACTTTTAAATGAATGTTAACATACACATCACCTTCAGGATTGCCACGTGCTGTAGCTCTTTCTATCTCCATATCCCAATTAAAATGATATTTGTAAAGACGCATATAATTATCTAAAATTGCTAACATTTTAATACGTGGATCTTCAGTACCAACATAAATAAAAGAAGACCCATAAGCAAGATTATAAAAATCAAATACATGCACTTCAGTTATTGTATTTAAACATAACTGATTAATATTATTCTTATGTCAAAATGGTGCTACTACAATTACCTTCGCAAAATGAAAAATTGTAAACATTGCAGAATCATTATTAACCGATAAACGATTTAACATGAAATAACATAACCCCTTATACAATAAATAATCAGTACTAAGCTGTTTTCAAAACTCGCTTACTCCTGGCTCAACCATCTGCTGTGGTAATACCTTTTCCATATGCTCTTGAACAAATTTATATATAACGAGAAATTTGTCATCTATTGGTGGCATTTGTTTAACATTTGAATCATCCACAAATCTATTTTTTATATAGTCTACAAAATCCCCATAAATTATACAAACAATATCACCTTTCCCAATTCTATATAACATATATATAAATAACCCGAAAAACTGTCATACTCATAGACTTCCAAAAAATGCCATTACACTACCTACACTACGAAACGGTCAAACTCGTCAACGTAAATAGTATATAATACCCAACACACACGCACAACGACAAAATACTTTTACTATTAAAATTAAAAATTCTATACTAAAAAAACTATTTCGTAATGGTTGCATCAAAGCATGTTCACTAAAAGACTTGGCAATCACTTTATACTGATATTTTTTAACTAATAACAGATTTACTCCAATCAAAACAATTACCAAAAAAATTCCTAAAGTAATTAACAATACCTCTTGTATAGAGAATAATAATAACGCTGGCTCAAAAAAACCTTTAGAAAAAGCAACATATTTTAAATTGTATGTTCTAAAAAAATTTAACATACCCAAACTTCACATTTTAGAAGTTATCAATAAATCAAAATGCAAAAAATTATCAACACAATATGTAAAAATTAGCATAAAAAATAACATAATATATAAATCAAAAATATCTATTGCATTTTTTTCTACATAAATTCCAGAAATATCTAACATCACAATTATAAAAATAAAAATAATTAAAATTGCACTTACATATATCATTAAATAAATACACGCAAAAAACTCTAATTGTAACATTAATAAACAAAAACTACTAAATAAATACATGCAAAATAAAAAACAA
>CAZRNW010000784.1:0-1610 GCA_964601535.1 uncultured Flavobacteriaceae bacterium | reverse complement strand
AAAACAAACAGTAATAATTAATATCAGCTTTTTTATCATTTCAATTCTATCAAATTTAATAAATCATCTTGTATTATTTACTGTTTAGTTTTACATCGAGCGGAATGATAAGTTTAAAACTGAAATTCCGTCCCATGTTATAAATTCCGCTTCTGCCGGTTGTGTTATTGGGATAATTATCAAAATACTTTAATCTGCTCATATTACTCTGATAAGCTTCATCTGTTAAATTATTCACTGAAAACATAAACGAACAAAAGGTTTTTCCTTTTTTAGAACTTATATCAAAACCCGTGCCAACATCCAATAAACTGTAAGAGGAAGTTCTCGTTTCTGTACCGTAGGCTGAATAAAATTGATTTTGCGCAGCATAATACTGCAAGGCTGCTTTTAGGTAAATATTTGTGAAACATCCCAGTTTCTTTTTAAAATCGGCCCGCAATTCAGAATTGGAATGAAAAGGCGGAATGGCAGGAAGGTATTTTGTGCTGTCTGTTATGTTGGCTCCATTCCCTCCTAAATTAACGGCATAAATAAATGAAGCTGTATTTTCGAAATGCAACCAGTCGAGCGGGTGAGGGTGAATGTCGAAACTGAATTCGCCGCCGCATAATTGCGCTTTGGTTTGTTTAAATTTAAAAACCGGATAAGAATTTCCGCTTTCAGTATAAATAGAATCGCCGCCATTTAAGCTGAGTAATTTTTCGTTGTAAATGTAATTAGAGATGATATTATTAAAGGCCTCAATGCTTCCTGAAATATGTTCGGTATTAAAAAATAATCCTAAATCTTCCTGCAGACTAAACTCAGGTTTGAAATTCTCGTCACCCAATTGCTGAAAACCGGTTCCCGGATGAACACCTTTTGCAGATATTTCTGAAATATTTGGAGCGCGGTAACCGCGGGAGATATTAAATTTCAAACTCAAAGCATCGTTAAATGAATAAGTAAAACCTAAACTTCCGCTAAGTCCGGAGAAAATGTTCGAATATGCATCGAATTGTTTGGTTATGCTTGAATCGGATGGGTCAGGAGAAACTGCATAGTCAAATCCGCTTATAGTATCGTTGGAGGTAAACATAGCTTCGTTCTTGAAAGAACGTAAATCGTAACGCACACCTCCCGCAATATCTAATTTTTTAAATGATTTTTTTATGAAAATAAACGGACCAAAATCAAATAAATTATGATCGGGAATAACAAATTCGGTGGCTGTCACGTTTTTGTTTTGCTGATACATTCCGTTTACACCGAAGGTTGTTTCAAAATCTTTTACTTCGGGCAAATGATATTTTAAATCATAATTGAGTGAATTTAAAACAAGACTTAAACCGGGAGTGCTTTTGTACACCGGGTGCGAAAATTCTTTCCTTACACTTTTCTGAACACCTAGTTTTAAGCCTAAATGACTTTTCCCAATGATAAAATGATTATCGGTGTACAATCTGTAATGCTGAATATGCTGATGTATTACGCCGATTGAATAATTATTAAGTTCGCTGTTGCTAACTATAGGCCTTAAAGTATCTTCTTCGCTGATTTGTTTTACGAATTTACGGCTGCTTGAATCCCGGCTGCCATCAGGGATTTCCTGAAGATTATTATACATT
>CAZRNW010000783.1:0-1614 GCA_964601535.1 uncultured Flavobacteriaceae bacterium | reverse complement strand
ATTGCCTCTAAGGCTAATAATAATTTTGCCCTCATGAGCATTTTAAGCTTCCCGGTATTAATGCCAATGGTGGTGGTATCCATTCGCCTCAGTAAGCAGGCAATTGATGGTTTAAGCTGGGGTGTGAGTTATGATTTTTTGTTAATATTAGCCGCCCTAAATGTATTGGTAATTATGCTCGCTAATCTCTTATTTCCGTATCTTTGGAACGATTGAAAAAGTTGAGAGTTTTTAGTTAGGAGTTGGGAGATTTCTCACTCCGAACTCCGAACCCTTCACTCCGAACCCCAACATGAAGAATTGGTACAAAATACTCTCTGTTCTGCTTATACTTTACACCATTTTTGTGGGATTAATTGGTCCTGTACCTCGTCTGGATATTTTAAATGAAACCATCCGCAATGTTTATTACCATGTGCCTATTTGGTTTGCGATGTTGTTTATGATGAGTGCTTCTATCTGGCATGCTGTTTTATATTTAGCTTATCCAAATTCAAATCACGAAATAAAAAGTTTTAATGCTGCTAAGGTTGGATTTTTCTTTTCTATTCCCGGTATTCTTACCGGCTGTTTATGGGCCAAATTTACCTGGGGCACTTATTGGACATTTCAGGACCCGAAATTAAATGGCGTTGCGATTGGTATTTTAATTTACCTCGCTTATTTTATTTTAAGAAATTCAATTGTGGATGAATTAAAACGTGCGCGCATCTCAGCAGTATATAATATTTTTGCTTATGTAATGCTGATTGTGTTTGTGATGATCTTACCAAGACTGACGGATTCATTGCATCCGGGCAACGGCGGCAATCCCGCTTTCGCGAAATATGATTTAGACAGTAATATGCGTCTGGTTTTTTATCCTGCAGTAATCGGATGGATTATGTTCAGCTACTGGATTTTTAATTTGAAAAACAGAATTGCACTTTTAAAAAATAAATTAAATGATTAAGAAAATTTCTTTATTGCTCTTTTTGCTAATTGGATTTTTTGCCAATGCACAGGAACCGCAAATGGCCGACGGCTTGCGTTCGGAAGGAAAGTTTTATGTGGTGGTTACCGTGATAGCCATAATTTTCGGCTGTGTGGCATTTTATCTTTTCAGATTAGACATGAAAGTAAAAAAACTGGAAGAAGAACTAAAGAATAAGAACAAATGAAAAAAATTCATATAGTAGGAATTATTGTTATTGCCGTTGCGATTGGTGTTATATTAACTTCTCTCAAAAACACAAGCACTTACGCTGATTTTAATGAAGCCCTCGCTAATCCGGATAAAGAATATCATGTGGTTGGCAAACTCAATAAAAACGAACCTTTAATTTACGACCCTAAAATTAATGCGGATGAATTTATTTTTACATTGATTGACAATAAAGGGGTAGAGAAAAAAGTAGTGTTACATAAAAGTAAACCGCAGGATTTTGAGCGCAGCGAACAAATTGTGGTTATAGGAAAAATGCACGAAGGAGAATTCCACGCCAATGATATTCTGATGAAGTGCCCTTCTAAATACAACGACGGAAAACAACAAATGTAGTTGAGAGTACGGAGTTGAGAGTTGAGAGAAAAAAACAAGTAACTCTAAACACTCAACTCTAAACACTCAACTCT
>CAZRNW010000782.1:0-1628 GCA_964601535.1 uncultured Flavobacteriaceae bacterium | reverse complement strand
ACAATACTTTGATGTTAGAGAAGTGGCGTAGAAATATGTGTTGGTATTTGAGATGAATGAGTTGTGGGGGTGTAAAACACCCCATATTTTTTGAAATATTATTTACTCTTTTTAATAGTTTCACGAACAGTTGTGCTTGGATGACTCTTAGCATACTTTTCAGTTACGAATTGTCCGGTCTGTGCACTTCGGTTTGCTTTAACACTTTGTTGTTTTGGCATACCATTCTCCTTATTGTTAAATTTATTACTTTATCATCGGTGATAACCACAAGATATTGTGGTCTGAATGACAATTTATAGCATATATTGTGTTATATTTCAAGTGAAAAAAAATTGCCACCGTGCAAATGCGTATCCATATCAAATTGTTTGGGAATAGTATATGTATTTTACAAGAAACGATATCAAGAAATTTACTGAAGAAAACGGCGAAGGATATCTAAGGATGTTTCTTGAGAAAAGGAAAAGGGAAAATGTTAACTTAGAATATAAATCAGCTCTGAACTCTGATATTAAAGAACGGAAAAAAGAATTTCTCAAAGATGTTACGGGATTTGCCAATGCTTATGGAGCCGATATTTTCATCGGGGTAATAGAACCATCAGATGATTTGACTGTTGAAGAACAGCTATGTGGAATTGATGATGGAAAGAAAATAGCCACGGAATTAGAACGTATTGTATCGGGTTGTGTAAAACCAAGAATAACGGGCTTAGAGATCATTTCGCTTTGCTTGGCGAAAGGAAAGGATATCATTATAGTCCACATTCCACCAAGTAGCACCCGACCACATATGATAGAACGTGATGGGCACCAATATTTTTATATAAGACATTCAGAATCAACCCAGCCAATGAGCATACAAGAAATAAGAGATTCGGTTCTAAGTTCCGTTACATCTGAAGCAAGGGCAAAAGAATATCTTAAGGAAATGGAAGGCGAATTTAATGATTATGTCTTAAAAGAGAAGAAGCCGTGTTTTTTTATCCAAGCTATGCCAATTATGGGTTCTGATCTATTTCAACATGAGCTTAATAATTCCATTCAATTTATTTTATGTGATAGGAATAAAAATCGATGGAAAAAGTATGGAGAGTTCTCTTTGGCTAATGAGGTTTCTCTATGTAATCCGAGTTTGTATGGAATAAAAAATAAAGCTGAATATAAAGTTGGGAAATGGGAATCTGAAATTCACAGAAACGGATATATAGGGGCGTATCAATTTAATGAGAAAAAATCGAATAAAGATGGAAATACAATTATAACCGAAAACGTATGCAGTCTTTTTAAATCATTTTGTGAGTTATGCGCTGATCTATTTTCTGAACCGGGTTGGGATTTACCGTATATTTTTCGGTGTAAATACTTCAATGCTAAAATTTCAGTATTCTATATCTCTAATCTGGATAAAATGACTATTAATGAAGAATGGTCTCAAGCCTTTGGACGTGACATAATGCGATTTGACGACCGCATAAGACAAGTAGGTGATGATACTTCCGGGATTGCGAAAATGTGGTGTGACCAATTACACAATGCTTTTGGAAAACAAAAACCAATTTGATATTTATTCTTCACCAAAAGCTATTTTCAATTCTGCTATTTCTTTCTGAACACGTTCAAGTT
>CAZRNW010000781.1:0-1631 GCA_964601535.1 uncultured Flavobacteriaceae bacterium | reverse complement strand
GACAACTGAAAGTTGCCTTGCAACGTTCCGGACTTGAATTGATGGACGACAAACGAGCCATCCTGATCGAAAGAATAAAGGGTGCTATTGTTAAGATGGTGCATCATGAGGAAGAGATGCCCAAAGTGAAACACTCGGTTTACCTGAGCGAAGAACTCAATTATGACTATACCTACCTTGCCAATCTTTTTTCAGAAACCACGGGTACCACTATCGAGCATTTCATAATCGCGCACAAAATTGAGCGGGTGAAGGAATTGCTTCTTTATAATGAACTTAATCTTACAGAAATATCCTATAAGCTGAACTATAGCAGCGTTGCACATTTATCGAATCAATTTAAAAAAGTCACGGGGCTCACACCTTCTTATTTCAAGAAGCTCAGGGAAAAAAGACGCATTACACTCGATAATGTGTGAATGATATAACTCTTACATCAAATCGTGTAATGGTTTGCCGAACCCAAGGGTTCATCTTTGTTGTGTAATTATTTGTTAACCGTTTAAATCTAACAAAGATGAACACAGTACAAAACAAACCAAATGAAACCCTTAAGATCACTGGGAACTGGAACAAACAATCGCAACAACTTAAAGAAAAATATCCGCAGCTGACTGACGCGGATTTGGCTTTTGAGTTTGGCAAAGAGACAGAACTCGTTAAGAGGATCCAAACCAGGCTGAACAAGAAAACTGAAGAAGTAGAAAGCCTCCTTAGAAAAGGTCAATTCCAGCAGGCAAAGGCTTAAACTTATTTAACAAATATCTAAGCTTTCTATAAAAACAAGAAGGGCTGGTTTAAAACCAGCTTCCAAAACCATGGACTTTATCATTGAAGGGGTAGAAGAGTATATAGGTGTAACAATTATTTCAAAAACATAGCGAAAAGGTCAAGATCATGATCACTAAAAAACTGGGAAAAGGAGTAACCATATACCAGGGAATAGGTGGTTTCGGTAGCCTTGGGGGAAACCAAAGACAAACAGATATTCTCTATTCTGTTATTGCCCGGCTTGAAATCGGAAAATTTCAAACTGAAATTCAGCGAATGGACCCAGTTGCCTTCATCGTAATGAACAGTGTAAGGGACCTGAAGGGAGGAATGATAATCAAACGGCAGTTCAAAAAAGAAAATTGACAACGCTTTGACAAAGCTCTAAAATCAATTCACAGTAGCACATTCTTTCCCTACCATGTGAGAATGATGTAACTCTTTCCCGAAATTGTATAACGGTTTCTATAACTAATGGACTCACCTTTGTTGTAGGTGAAATCGTTTCACTATTAAAAAAACAAAAAATGAATAAGGCTCTTCTTGTTCTTTCCGGGTGGCTAAGAAATAAGTGTGAGCTATTTGGAATAATAACCTTTGGTCGATTAGAAATTCAATTGGCATCATTTGAAGAAGTTGCGCAGCTAAAAAATAACCGCCAGCGAGCTGTCAACAGAAAAAAATGAATCAGCTTAATAAATCTATATGAATCAGAAAACAAATCATCAACTTAACTGGATTATTAATAATGGAACTTTCTACTCTAAGGAGTACGTACTTGCTGCACATGACGAATTAGCAAGAAGAGCACATTTAACCGTATCAGACAAAGTCAAAGAATGGCTCGTAAAATACTGGAA
>CAZRNW010000780.1:0-1637 GCA_964601535.1 uncultured Flavobacteriaceae bacterium | reverse complement strand
ATTTGGAATGATGATATTTCTTCAAGAATAAAAAGTGGAAAGCAAATACCTCTATCAAAATTCTTAAAAACAGAAGACAATCCTTATATCCCTTCAATTTTGGATAAAATTAGAAGTGAATCTACTCGAGACATTAATGAATATGGATTTAGTCAGCTAAGATTAATCATCTGCTCCTTGAGTTGGT
Organism: uncultured Flavobacteriaceae bacterium; assembly: GCA_964601535.1. Classification (GTDB taxonomy): domain Bacteria; phylum Bacteroidota; class Bacteroidia; order B-17B0; family Aurantibacillaceae; genus JAHEYG01. The sequence continues at coordinate 1,450 of CAZRNW010000780.1, read as the reverse complement.
ATAATTTGAAAGATGATAAATATGAAAAAATTAATTCCCCATTATTATTAGTTCCTGTTGAAGTTAAAAAGAAAAAAGGCGTTAAAGATCAATACACACTTGATATAACCGGAAACGAAGCAGAAGTAAATCCTGTTTTAGTTTATTGGTTAAGAGAGTTATATGACATTAAACTTCCTGACTCAATTGTTTTGGATGATTTTGAAATGAGTAAATTGTATCAAAGTATTCAAGACCAAATCAAATTAAGTAATTCAGGAATTTCGATTGAATTTATTGATAAGCCAAGGATAAAACTAATCTATAGTTTAGCAAAACAAACCCTATCTCAATTTAACCGAAAGTTAAAGCGAAACAAAAGTTTAAGTCACTATAGAGAAGTTGATTATTCTTATCAGCGTGAAAATTTTCAACCTTTAGGACTAAGTATATTCAAACAGAAAATAGAACCTGCGGCTTCATATTTAGAGTTTTTGATTAATGAGGATATTAAACTAAACACCTATAACATTACTGATACAGAAAAAGAAAGAAGTTTATTTACGTTAGTTGACGAAGGTAATACAAATCCATATTTGTGGGAATTTGATACTTGTAATATGACGCTAGGTAATTTTAATTACAAAAAAATGTCTCTAGTTAGAGATTATAATGAAGTAATTGATGACAATATAAACGATCCTATTTTCGAACAATTATTCTCGGATCAGCCGAAAAATATTATAAATAAGCAAGATGTCGAGAAAGAAAATTTAAAAGAAAAATATCACATTATCTCTTGTGACCCTACGCAATCAAACGCCATAAAAATGGCTAAGAGTGGGGATAGTTATATTATTCAAGGGCCTCCGGGCACAGGAAAATCTCAAACTATCACCAATTTAATTGCTGATTATATAGCGAGAGGAAAAAGAGTATTATTTGTGTGCGAAAAACGAGCGGCTATTGATGTCGTTTTTTATCGTTTAAAGCAGCAAAAATTGGATGAATTATGTTGTCGCATCCATGACTCACAAGCTGATAAAAAAGAATTTATTATGAACTTGAAGGAGACATATAATGACTTCATGAAGAATAAATTCAACTTAACTGAAATTGAAAATGAACGAAATAAAATTATTTCTATCATTGAAAACGAATTAAGGAGTTTAGAAAAGTATAACAATACTGTAACAAAAGAGTTTGAAGATGTTGGAACATCGTTCTTAAAATTAATAGAACGTCTTATTGAACTAAAGACCAATCATGTTAACGTTTCGTTTGATATGGAAGAATTAGTTCCGGGCTACAAAGAGTGGGTTTCAAATGGCAATCTCATCCAGCAGTTGTCAAAACAGCTAAAAGAAATTAATCACGAACCATACATTTCTTCTCATCCAGCAAGTTTGCTTAGTAAAGAAGCGTTAACGCAAGAACATCCTATAAATTATATTAAACAACTTGCTGAACA
>CAZRNW010000779.1:0-1646 GCA_964601535.1 uncultured Flavobacteriaceae bacterium | reverse complement strand
TCTTAGTTTTTTCCAATCTTAACCCTAATCCCTTCACTATGACTGGTAAATTCGGGCGCGTACATACACTGAATAGTGGTTATGCCATTACTGAAATCACCGTAATGATTTACCACCAATGGATATTCAAATACATAAGTGCCTTTGTTTAAATAGGAGAAAAAGAAATTAGTCGCCGCATCCCTTGTGCTTTCGTAATAACCCAAACCATCCTGCCACTTGTATCCGCTGAATACATTCACGGGCTCAAAACCAGCAGCGCGCATGTCTTTCATGTGAACATAATTCATATCACGGTCAACTCGCAATTCTATTCTTACTTTTATTTTATCGCCTAATTTTAATTTAGTGGCAGCAGTTATTGGTTCAATTACCGGTCCGCCCGCTGTATTTTTTTGCAGGAACAATTGCTTTTTAATTTTCAATGGTGTTTCATGCAGTGTAATTTTATCTAATTGCTCAAAGTATTGCCAGTAAACGGCGCCATAACTTACACCCTGATCTTTTTTGACCACCTTAACTTTACTCATTGACGTTTTAATATCTGAGCCATTCCAGGTTTTCTTGAAATAACCTGTTCCGGGTTCTGCATTTATGCTCTTGTCGTTTTTCGGATCGAGAACAATATCACCAACCGTAATTTCAACATTTGGTTCTGTTGCTAACCAATCCGTTCCTTTTAATAATAATGCATAAACTGCTTCTGTTGTTGAGCGCGTTGTTCCCCAATGTTGCGTTTGCTTGCTCTTAATCAACCAGGTTTTTAAATCATCAACAGCTTTTGTATCGTTATTAACTTCATCAAAGGCTTCAATCATCATGGCCTGCATTTCTATAGGTGCTTCGTACCAGTAGTAACCATAATTTTCTTTCCAGTACATACCCATTTCTTCACTGTTCAACGAATTTTCTTTTAATGATTTTAAAATATCCTTCGGAACTATTTTATCATCGTAACGGTGCAAACTTAAAGCAATCATACCTTGCATAAATCTTCCGTTTTGTAACCAATATGTTTGTTCCTGTTTTTTATAATAATCGAAATGCTCTTTATTTCTAGCTGATAAATTAACATCTTTAAAGAAACTGCGCATGTACAAATACTGAATGGCCATGTAACTTAAATGGTTTTCGGTTTTGTATTTCGGAACATGTTTCTTTAACCATTCGTATTCTTCACGCATACGGTTGTCGCAATACTGAACCGCGTTTGTTACCATGTTCCAAACTTCACCCTTCTCCCGCGCTTTAATTACTCCAAGCTTATCGAGGTGACCTAAACCACAAGCGATATGCTGGGTTATGTACCAGTCATCCGGACCGCCTTCGAACCACCAGAAACCTCCGTTGGATGTTTGTGCCTTTTGTAATTTTTTGAAAGCACGCGCTTGTTCATTCGCCATTTTATTTAAATCGAATAATAAACCAACACGTTTTTTGTTTTCGCTTTCGTTTTTCGATTGTAAAACCCAAGGTGTTTCTTCTAACATTAAAGCTTTTAATTCCTGGTTCTTTTCAAGGTTCGATAAAAATGCAGCAGGACTCTGATTTTTCCAAGCCTCAAATACCGCTTTAATTTTCGGTTTTGAATTCACAACATACGATGATAAACTATTTGCATAATATCTTGCAAAGGTTTGTTCGGC
>CAZRNW010000778.1:0-1648 GCA_964601535.1 uncultured Flavobacteriaceae bacterium | reverse complement strand
AATTGCAATTCCTATAATTGGCATTGGCGCTGGTGGCGGTGTTGATGGCCAAGTTTTAGTGTTTCATGATATGGTTGGTTTAACAAAAGAGTTTAGCCCTCGTTTTTTAAGACGTTATTTAAATTTATTTGAAGATATAAAAGGTGCTGTTGAAAATTATATTCAGGATGTAAAATCAAAAGACTTTCCAAATTCAAACGAACAATATTAAAATAAAGTAAATTGGTTTATTTGTTAATTAGTAAAAGAAGTAAAAACACAGAAACATTAAACTCTCTGTACGCAAACAGCCAAGTCTTAGCAGAAAATAAGATTTCACCCTGCGGTCGAAATGACACTCCATATATAACTAGTTAACCAATCTACTATTAACCAATTAACTAATCAACTAGTGAACCAATTACAAATTTTATACGAAGACAATCACATTATAGCTGTAAATAAGCGTCCTTCGGATATTGTACAAGGTGATAAAACTGGGGATACTCCATTAAGTGAATTTGTAAAAAAATACATCAAAGAAAAATACAATAAACCGGGTGATGTTTTTATTGGTACTGTGCATCGGATAGATAGACCTGTAAGTGGAATTGTTTTGTTTGCAAAAACAAGTAAGGCCTTGGCGCGTTTAAATCAAATGTTTCAAACAAAAGAAATTCAAAAAACATATTGGGCAGTTGTAAAAAACAAACCCGAAAATGTGAAAGGAAATTTAGTTCATTATTTAATTAAGAACGAAGTAAAAAACATGTCGCGTGCTTATGAAAAAGAACAAAAAGGAGCATTGCGTTCGGAGTTAGATTACGAGTTGATTTTAAGTTTAGATAATTATCATTTATTAGAAATTAATCCGCATACAGGTAGGCATCATCAAATAAGAGTTCAATTGTCGAAAATTGGCAGCCCAATTAAAGGAGATATTAAATATGGTTTTGACAGGACAAATAAAGATGCAAGCATACATTTACATGCTCGAAAAATAGAATTCATACATCCTGTTAAAAAAGAACCAATTTCAATTGTAGCGCCACCTCCAAACGATGCCATTTGGAACGAAATTGTTAAACAAAAAGGATAAATCAATTGTTTTCAACAACACTTTGCTTTAAAACTTTACTTTAGCGTTCTCAAAAAAATAAACAAATAAACATACTTCTTATATGAGCGTATTAGTTAATAAAAATTCAAGGGTAATTGTTCAAGGATTTACAGGTAGCGAAGGAACATTTCATGCTGGTCAAATGATTGAATATGGAACAAATGTAGTAGGAGGAGTTACTCCAGGAAAAGGAGGGACAACACATTTAGAAAGACCTGTTTATAATACGGTTAAAGAAGCTGTAGATAAAGCGGATGCTAATGTTTCTATTATTTTTGTGCCACCTGCTTTTGCTGCTGATGCGATTATGGAAGCTGCTGAAGCAGGTATTGGAGTGATAGTTTGTATTACAGAAGGTATCCCCGTTAAGGATATGATTGCTGTTAAAGAATATATAAAAGATAGAGATTGCAGATTAATTGGACCAAATTGTCCAGGAGTTATATCTGCTGATGAGGCAAAAGTAGGTATTATGCCAGGTTTTGTTTTCAAAAAAGGAAATGTAGGTATTGTATCTAAATCTGGAACATTAACTTATGAAGCATCTGA
>CAZRNW010000777.1:0-1648 GCA_964601535.1 uncultured Flavobacteriaceae bacterium | reverse complement strand
CCATTGTTTATGTCAGCGGTTGCAGTTAAACCAAGGTCAGCATGCCATTTTTTACCATTCGCTTCAAAATATGGATTTAAAGAAAAAATAAAATTACTTGTGGTATCATTCGGTTGCTTATGGTTATAATAATCGGCCAATACATTAACGTGGAAACTTTCTTTATTAATGTAAGTGCTTAAATCCGTTTTCAACTTCACATTATTCTCATTGGCATAATATAAATCGGTAAGGTTATAATAAGATAAGTTTATAAGATGATTTATTTTGCTGCTGTCGGTATAATGACTCTGCAAAGTAATCTTCGGTTCAAATAACTGGAAACGCTGCCTTGTAAAATCTTTATCGGTAATTTTATTAATGGTATCGAAACCGTAATAATGCATCACATTTCTTTTGTAATTGAAATCGCCGCTTAATGTATGTTTCTTATAAAACTTCTTCCCAAAAAGTTCAGCTTCATTATCGCTGAAACCACTATAACCCACATCTTGTAATTGCGACATTGACGAAAAATGTTTGTAATGCACACCATAAGCCATATCGCGCGAACGGGTACTGTTTGCCCAAACTTCAGCGTAAGGCATGTTGTAAATAGGACCGTAACCAACTTTAATTAAAGAATGATAAAGTTTGGTTAAAGGTTCATTCTGCATTTTAGCAGCGTTTATAGGTGTTACTTCATACTTAGGGAAAAGTGGTTTTGAGGCAATATCATAATTAGCATTCTTAATCCGGAGAACGGTATCCCGTATTTCAGGTAATTCAGTAAATTTTACAGCATCTTTAATGGTTGGTTGAAACTCACTTTCCGCCTGAAAATTGATATCGTTCATGTTTGTTTGAGAACGCACCAAAGAAATACTGCTGAAAAACAGGATCAAAACAAGGCTTTTATATATGTCTATTCTGTTCATCATCTTAATTTGGAATAGTATTTACCGGTTGAGTTTTAACGCTGTCTGCCGGAACCGTAGCAGGCTGCGTGAACAATTTATTATCGCCACCACTTGTATTAAACTCAACTTTCATCTCGGTAGTTTTCGCTTGTTCAGCTTTCAAGGCTTCAGCTTTAGCAATCTCCATTTGCTTAATTAAGTTTAATCTTGCATTAACTTCATCAATGTATTCCTGCTTTGGTTTTCCGTCTAAAATCGTTTGCAAAATCACTTTTGCATCTTCAATATCTTTTTTACCAACGTAACAATCTGCAATCAGTAACATGCCTTTGGTATTCCAATCGTCGTTAGTGTAAGGGAAACTGATTAAGTTGTTAATTGTTTTTTCTGCTTCTTTGTAATCCTGTTTGTTGAAATAAATTTTTCCGATATGATAATATGCTTCGGCACCGCTCGCGTTTTTTGATGATTTAGCAATGGCTTTAAACTCAGTTAAAGCATCATCATAACGCTGGGTTTCAAATAAAGATTTTGCTTTTATGTATTTGCTTTCGCTGGCTTGTTGCGGATTTAATTTCTCGGTACCTAAAACTTTATTGCTTTCTGTTAAAGCGGTTTCAAACTGATTTAAATAGAAAGCACAACGCATGGCACCAACCTTAGCAGTTAATTTATTCGCCGGCGTTTCGGATATTTCCTGCATTTGCAAATACATCGGTAATGCTTCATCATACTTCTTATCCTTGAAC
>CAZRNW010000776.1:0-1649 GCA_964601535.1 uncultured Flavobacteriaceae bacterium | reverse complement strand
TAGGCGAGAGCATTGAGATAAAAGACGGTTTATGGTGGGGCGGCAATTTTTTTGAACTGGCACACATGATTGAACACGGGAAAATAAAATCACACAATGTGAAATTCTTTATGGGTTATTCGGGCTGGACACCCGGACAATTAAAAGATGAATTGATTCAAAAAGCATGGTTCAATAATGATAGTGAAGCGGCACTTGTATTGGAGGGAGATTATAAAACCATGTGGGGCATTGAACTTGAAAAAATAAAAGAATCCTTAAAAGTATTTTCTGATATCGGTTTTGATCCTAATCTCAATTAATGCGGTTAATCTTAGTCTTTTTATTTCTCTCCGCTCTTGCGTTTTCACAAACGTATTCTCTCAATAAAGTTACAGCAACATACACTAACGAAATTGCTTTCGTGAAACATACTTTTTACGAAATTGGTTTTAACACCAAGTACAAATTACCCGCCTGGACTTTTTATTCACTGACCAAAGAACATTTAGCATTAGCGGATTTAGAGCGAAAAGGTTCTTTTATGAAAGACCCTCTCTTAAATTCTTCTCAAGCTAAAATTAATGATTATAGCGCATCGGGTTTTGATAAAGGACATATGGTGCCTTGTGAAGATATGTCGTTCAGCGAAACTGCAATGAAAGAAACATTTTATTATAGCAACTGTGCTCCTCAAACCACAGAGCTAAATCGTGGCGAGTGGAAAGTACTCGAAGATTTATGCAGACATTGGGCAAGAGAATACGGAGAAGTGATTGTAATTAGCGGTCCGGTTTTCGAAGATAATATGAGAACTATGGGTGAAGATAAAATTCCAATTCCTGATTCATTTTACAAAATCATCATCCGGCATGAATTTCAAACTTATAAGGCAATAGGTTTTGTTCTTCATAATTCTGCCGTGACCGGTCATAAAGTAAAAGATCACGTTTGCACAATAGATTCTTTAGAGAAAATTACCGGTTTAGATTTTTTCAGTGAATTACCTGATAATTTAGAGCAAACATTTGAATCCGCTTACGTTTTAAAGGATTGGGATTTTGATCATCATCACATTCATAAAACAGAAAGCGATACATTAAAAACAAAAACAACTTCCGTTCAGTGTTCAGCAAAAACAAAAAAAGGAAAACGTTGTAAGAATAAAACCAATTCAGTAAGCGGATTGTGCGGTTTGCACAAAAAAAATTGAAATGAATTGTGACGTTGGACTTCCCAATAAAGATTATTTAGTTACAGAATTTATTCGTGGCTTCGGATTTTAAATCAAACGAAGTCCCACGTCTGTGTTATTGATTAACAGGACTAAAACTTTTAGAAGAGAAAAGAGCCCCGTTCTCATCCCATTGAATCCAGGTTCCGACTTTCTCACCGTTTTTGTAATTCATTTCGAAACGTTTTTTTCCGTTATCATCCCATGCAATCCAGGTACCGTCTTTTTTTCCTGCATTATAAAATGCAAGTCCAACCATCACGCCCGATTCGTTGTAGGTTATCCACTTTCCGGTCTTTAATCCATTTTCATGAAAACCCGTTCGCATTAATTGTCCGGTTTCAAAAAAATACTTGGCTTCGCCATGCAACAGCCCTTCATTAATAGTTACTACTGCAGTTTTAATACCGTTTTCGCTTAACTCTAAACTACCGCT
>CAZRNW010000775.1:0-1659 GCA_964601535.1 uncultured Flavobacteriaceae bacterium | reverse complement strand
CTGCATACAATACATATATTTATACTGAATATTATCAAGGATTTTTCCCTCTTTATCAATAAGAAGATTAGAAGGGATACTGGAAATACTGTAGATACGCCCAACCTCATTGCCCCAACCCTTTAAATCACTTACCTGATCCCACTTTAACTGGTCTTTTTCAACAGCTGCCAGCCATTTGTTTTTATCCTGATCGAAAGAAACTCCTAATACTGTGAAACCTTTTTCTTTGTATTTATTGTATGCTGCAACCACATTGGGATTTTCGGCGCGGCAAGGACCACACCAGCTCGCCCAAAAATCAACCAATACAACTTTTCCCTTGTAATCAGATAATTTGACCGGTTTGCCATTAGGGTCGTTTTGCGTAAAATTAATAGCAGGATAACCAATTGTAGTTCCTTGTAAAGTTGCTAAGCGGTCTTTCGCGAGTTTGCCAAACTTAGTTTCAAGAATTGATTTATCAAGAAGGCCAATCACTTCTTCCACTTCTTGCATCGTGAAAATCGGGTTAGCATACTCGGCATAAATAATGTAACCGCTAACAGCTGATTTCGGATGGGTTTTTATAAAGCCTTTTAATCCTTCCTTTACTTTTTTACTCAAACTCTCGAATTCGTTTTGCTTCATTTGCATCGTATTCATATCATTCGCACTGCGGGCTGCATTGTATTCGCTCACGATTTGCTGCTGCTGCAACTGAAAAGTAAGCATCACTACTTTGTATTCCTCATAATCTTTCTGGCTAGGACCTCCAACTATACTTAATCCCTGAAGAGAATCCATGTTCATGTTCACGGTTGTCTTGGCACCATCTACATAAAAAATAATTTGAGGCTGTGAAAGTGCGTTTGAAGTTGTGGTGAACCAGTACATATTGGGCTCAGGACTTTTGCCTGAAAATTTAAATTTACCATCCACCACTTTTGTTGAATCGGTAAACGTTTTATCGTCCCATTTATGGTTTAAGAAAATGTATTGGGTTTTATAATTTTTGGCAGTACCTTCAATTACAAATGAAAATGGTTTTGGTTTTTGCGCCGCGAGCGCACCTGCAATGAAAATGCTTAAAAACAGAAATTTTACTTTATTCATTTTATGCCTTTTTTAAAGAGTTTTAAAGATACCATTTTTATAACAATAACTGTTCCGCTTTAAGGCAAAAAAGGGCTTTTAACAAAAATTAGATTGTTTTATTATAGAGGTGAATATCAGTGAGATTAATGGATATTTTACCATTGGCACCCGCTTCCTGCTTAATAGGCACAAACTTAGCGTTCTCCTCAAATTCATGCGCTTTGTAACTCATACGCGAATAAACATTTTGGGAATAAGTATCGTTTATTGCCTTTATGAGAATAATTAATTCTGCATCGCGCCTTATTAATTCTTCTTTATCAATATTATAAATCGGACTTTTCTCATCAATAGGATGTACAATAGTCCAGCTTAAGGTTAAAAAATTAATTTTACTTATTTCGAGCTGAAGCCTTTCAAATTCCCGCTTTTTGGTTTCAGGATCGTTATACGACATCACCACGCTTGCCTCCACTTCAATCAACTCGTTTTGCTTGGTATTAGCCACACGGAACATCAAACCTTTTATTCCTTCATAAGGTGAAATAAGGGCCTTGTCGCTATATAACAAAACAGCTTTTG
>CAZRNW010000774.1:0-1660 GCA_964601535.1 uncultured Flavobacteriaceae bacterium | reverse complement strand
AATAATTTTTTTGAAAACTTCCTGCCACTCGGCCCATGATAAATTATCACTGAGCGTCATTCCAATTTGTCCGAACTCTTTGCGGTAATCGGTATTTGTTTTTTCCGATACCAGTCGTTTGTTATCAAGCGTTTTCTTAAGAGCTAAAATAATTTGGTTGGGATTAACAGGTTTAATTAAATAATCTGCAATTTTTCCGCCAATGGCATCATCCATAATGTGTTCTTCTTCGCTTTTAGTAATCATAATGACAGGCAAATCAGAACGCAATTGCTTTATTTTGGTTAGTGTTTCCAAACCTGTAATGCCCGGCATGTTTTCATCCAGTAGAACGGCGTTTATATTGCGGTTTTCGCGCACAATATCAAGGGCTTCGTCACCACTCACAGCTGTAATCACTTCGTAACCTTTACCGGTTAAAAATAAAATGTGAGGCTTTAAAAGCTCCATTTCGTCATCTGCCCAGAGAATTGTATTTTTTTCCATAAATTGTTTATTACCTTTACAATATACGGTGTAAAAGTAGCTTTATTGTGTTAAAGTTCTTAAAAATATTCCCATTTCTTCTCTTGTGTTTTACTGTGATAAAAGCTCAAAAAGACACCTTTTACCTTAGTAATGGAGAAAAACTCCTTGGCAAAATTCATTTCGACCAAGGAAAAAAACTGGATGTTGATGGTGAATATGGTCCGATTGTAATTAGGAGGCACCAGCTTAACAAGGTAGTGAGCAGCAATGGTACAGTGACCAAGTATCAGGATCTAACTTATCTGGAAAAAGGACTTTCAAAAAATGATTATCTGAAAATCCTCAAACCATTATCTGCCAAAAGAGGTTTATTCGGACAAAGATTATATTATGGGAACGTACATATTACACGGCGTAATTTTTTTGATGCTTTGAATATGATAAACGACATTGGAATAGATAAGGCATTGAGGAAATACAAAATGAAAGTTATCACCAGCCAAACTTTAGTCCCTACAGGATGGCTATTTATTACCGGAGGTGTTTATGGTATACTTTTATTTGAGCCTGCTATTTCATTACGTTACAATGGAATTTTCTATTCCAGTACCAACTTCTCCCCTGTATTTTACACCGGTTCTGCCGTAATTTTAGCAGGCATTAATGTAGCAACTGTAGGGTATGCCCAGGCGGTGATAGCGCGGAAAATTAAAAAAAGAAAGTTGATTGATAGATATAACTCCTTACTTTTACAACCATAATGCCCGTTTTTAAAAGCAAAATAATAAACGACCCTATTTATGGTTTTGTGACCATACAGGATGAGATTATTTACGAACTCCTTAATCACCCCTATTTTCAGCGTTTGCGTCGTATAAAGCAATTAGGGCTTACTAATCTGGTTTATCCCGGTGCTTTGCATACGCGTTTTCATCATGCCATTGGCGCCATGCATTTAATGACGGAGGCTTTACAGGTTTTAAAAAGCAAGGATGTAAAAATTACTGATGAGGAAACCCGCGGCGCTTTAATTGCCATTTTATTGCACGATATCGGTCATGGTCCGTTTTCACATTCTCTAGAACACAGCATTGTAAAAGGTGTTAATCACGAAGTTATTTCATCTTTACTGATGGATGCTTTGAATAAAGAATTCAAAGCGGAATTTGCAAAAAAGGAAGGTTGGAAACCT
>CAZRNW010000773.1:0-1664 GCA_964601535.1 uncultured Flavobacteriaceae bacterium | reverse complement strand
GATCCTTTACGCGAACCTGAACCTTATCTCGAACTGGCGGCTAGACGCAATGCGAGAATTAAATATGTTTTTGAAACACATTTTCATGCAGATTTTGTATCCGGACATTTAGATATTGCCCGGTTAACCGATGCTGTGATTGTTTATGGTCCGAATGCAAAACCAAACTATAAAGCATTAATCGCGCAGGACAGGGAAAAAATAAAGCTCGGGAAGATAGAATTGGAAGTATTGCATACACCAGGACATACAGTTGAATCATCTTGTATTTTGTTATGGGACGAAGAAAAAAGACCGCGTTGTATTTTTACGGGCGATACTTTGTTTATTGGTGATGTTGGGCGTCCTGATTTAATGAGCGGTAATTTAAGTAAAGAAGAGTTGGCGGGAATGTTATACAAATCTTTGAATGAAAAAATTAAAACACTTCCTGATTCTGTAATAGTGTATCCGGGTCACGGAGCAGGTTCGGCCTGCGGTAAAAACATTGGTAAGGAAACGGTTTCAAGCATTGGAGAGCAGAAAAAAACAAATTACGCCTTGCAGAATTTAACTAAAGAAGAATTTATTGAAGCGGTGACAAAAGATTTACCAACTCCGCCTCCTTATTTTTTCAAGGATGCGAAAATTAATATTTCGGGTTACGATAGTTACGAAACAATAATTAGCCGGGAGAAAAAAGCTTTAACGGTTCAGGAAGTAAAAAAACAAATAAAGGCCGGTGCCGTTGTCATTGATACCAGAACCCCAAAAGAATTTGAAGAGGGAAGTATTCCTGGTTCTGTTTCTATCGGTTTAAATGGCGATTATGCAATTTGGGTAGGTTCTTTAATTGATTTTTCTTCACCTTTAATTTTGATAACTAATGAGGGGAAAGAATTGGAGAGCATAGTGAGATTGGCAAGGGTAGGGTATGAGAATGTGATAGGTTATTTAAAAGGAGGAATTACGGATTGGATACTGGCAGGTGAAGAGACTGAAAAACTCTTGTGTGTAGAGGCAAAATCAATTGGTAAATTGGACGATGCCATTATTTTGGATGTAAGAAAACCTTCAGAGAGGGAATCTTGTTTCATAAAAAATTCTGTGTTTATAACACTGAGTGAATTGCCGGACAAATTAAGTTTGCTGGATAAAAATAATACCTATGCCGTTTATTGTGCCGGTGGCTACCGTTCGGTTATTGCTGCTTCTTTATTAAAACGGCACGGCATTAAAAAAGTGTATAACATTTTAGGCGGAATAAGTAATGTGATTAATGTGGCACCCGAGAATATCGAGTTTGTAGCTATTTAACTTCTTCAACTAAATTTTCATCAACATATACCAATATTTTCTTGATTTGCGCATGTCCCATAGATTGAAGCGCAACGGCATATTTTTCCATTTGCTGACCGTATTTTTTGGTGTTTGGTTTCCCGGTTTTGTAATCAATTACTACAGTAGAATCTTTGTCAAATACAATTTTATCAGGACGCAATAACTCGCCGTTTTCTGTAATCAATTCAGCTTCGTTTTTTGATTTAGTTAAAGCAGTAAAATATTTTACCAGTAATTTATGCTGCAGTATTTCATTAATCTTATTGAGGAGTTCTGGCTTTTCGGTTTCAGAAATAATCCCCTGCTTCAGCATTTTTTCCAAAACGGGTTCAATTTCGTTTGGG
>CAZRNW010000772.1:265-1666 GCA_964601535.1 uncultured Flavobacteriaceae bacterium | reverse complement strand
GACGCAGGCGCTTCGGTGCATGCGCAGGATGATGAGGCGCTTAGGTGGGCTGCTCGGAATGGGCATGAAGCCGCCGTTAAGCTGCTGCTCGACGCAGGCGCTAACGTTCGGGCGCGGGATGATGAGGCGCTTAGGTGGGCTGCTCGGAATGGGCGTAATAAAGTAGTTGAATTACTAAAACAATATGTATAAACAATTTATTTTCGTGACAGAATTACAGGCAGATATAGATGACTATATTAAACGTAGAAAGTTTACAGAATTTTTATATTATTCTGATAAAGAACTCAAAGAATATAAAAGAAAAAAATTAAAAGAAATGATAGAAAATACAATTAAATATTTTATGGACAATGATTAAATTTATTGATTGCATATTACTTATTAGGAGAAATTAATGCTAACTAACCAATTGACTAAATATCGAGGATTTATTAGAGATAACGGAAGCTTTCATGCGACAGATAGAGAGGTGTCGGTAGAATCGAAGGTTTCCCCGGGCGTGTATAAAATTCAACAAAATCCGACTACCGGAGAAATTTTTCTTGAAAGTATCGCAAGTAACTATGATAGTTTAATTGACCTTCCTTCCAAGGAATATCAAAAAGTTGTCACTCAAATTGATAAATTTTTAACCCTCGAAAAGAAACAACTGTTTAATGAATATGGATTTTTGTATAAAAGGTCTTTCATGCTGCACGGAAAACCCGGAACAGGTAAAACTTGTATAGTAAATCGCGTTTCCGAAAAAGTCATTGAAAAACAAGGAATTGTTATTCTAAACCCAAATCCGGTGTATCTTCCTATGATTTTTAAACAGCTGCAAGATATAGCACCGGAGACTCTAACGATGGTTATTTTTGAAGAATTTGAAACTCTTCTGCAGGATTACGAGCAGTCTCTTCTTAATCTTTTGGATGGAGAAATTCAAAAAGATAACATGATTTACGTTGCAACGACGAATTTTATTAATAAAATTCCCAAAAGAATAGTTCGTCCTGGTAGATTCCCCTTGGTTTTGGAAGTTGGTTTTCCAAATGAGGAAGCAAGAGAAGTTTATCTGAAAGCTAAAAAAATTACTGGATCAGAGCTTGGCAGTTGGGTAAAAAAGACTTCCGGCCTTACAATTGATGAAATTAAAGAAACTATTGTTGAATTAGAAGAAAAACAGCGAAAATTGATTAAAAGATGACTTGGAATATGAAGATTCGGAAATTAAAAACGAACTTATGCGGCTTCAGCGTAGCATAATGAACTCTACGGGCAATGGCATAAATAGAGCTTTCCGTGGTTAACTGTGCTTCCTTCATATTTTAGGTTAGCCAGAAAAGCCGCCAAGCTTTCCGATCATTGGCAATATAAAATAGGAAGTGTTATTTTTATGAATGGTAAGCCAATTTC
>CAZRNW010000772.1:0-255 GCA_964601535.1 uncultured Flavobacteriaceae bacterium | reverse complement strand
TGACAAAACAATTTAATTCTGAACAAACTATTCACGCTGAAGTGAGTAGTATAATTTCAGTTAAAAATAAAAATAATCTTAAAAATGCAACAATGGTAACATTTAGAGAAACTCGGGATGGGCGCCCGGCCAAATCTAGGCCGTGTAAAATTTGTCAAGAAATCATGAAGCATTTTGGATTCAAAGAAATTATTTACACGATTGATAATGGATATGCCAGAGAAAAGCTGTAAATTATTATTTCAAACTAAACTT
>CAZRNW010000771.1:0-1680 GCA_964601535.1 uncultured Flavobacteriaceae bacterium | reverse complement strand
ACTTTAGATGCACCCGGATATGATTTAGGTGAATTACGGGCATTACAAGATTGGTATGTTCGCTTTGCATTACAAACAGTTGAAGGTGTGAGTGAAGTGTCTTCTTTCGGGGGATTTCAAAGACAATATCAAGTCGTTGCCGACCCAAATAAGCTAAGATACTATAATGTAACATCGATGGATCTTAATGAAAAAATTGCTGCAAATAACAACGATGTTGGAGGACGAAAATTTGAACAATCTGATATTGGTTATATCATAAAAGGTTCAGGCTATATCAAAAATATTAAGGAGATTGAAGAGATTCCTTTGAAAACTATTAATTCGACTCCAATACGAGTAAAAGATGTCGCTACTGTGCAAATGGGAGGCGATTTAAGATTAGGGATTATTGATGAGAACGGACAAGGAGAAAAAGTTGGTGGAATAGTAATTATGCGCTATGGAGAGAATGCAAAAGATGTCATTGACAGAATAAAAGAAAAGCTTCCCGAAATAGAAAAAGGTCTACCTGTCGGTGTAAAATTTAAAACAGCTTATGACAGGTCAGATTTAATTGAAGCTACAATAGCTACATTAAAAGAGGCAGTAATTGAAGAGATTATTGTAGTTGCAATCGTGTTACTAATATTTTTATTTCATGTAAGAAGCGCTTTGATAGTAATTATCACAATACCAATTTCTATTTTAATTTCATTTATTATGATGAGTTGGTTTGGGATAACATCTAATATTATGTCGCTGGCCGGTGTAGCGTTGGCGGTTGGTGACTTAGTGGATGCGGGTATTGTGATGGTAGAAAACGCATTAAAATCAATAAGTGGTGAAGACGATTAATTTGAGCAAAATAATTTAACTGATATGTTATCAAACGAAGAAAGAGAAAAGAAGATTGAAAATTCTTCTAAATTGATTGGAAAGGCAGTGTTCAATTCCATACTTGTCACTTTGGTGTCATTTAGCCCGATCCTTTTTTTAGAGGGGCAGGAACATAAACTATTTTCCCCACTTGTGTGGACAAAAACTTTCGCTATGATA
This sequence comes from uncultured Flavobacteriaceae bacterium, assembly GCA_964601535.1. Taxonomy (GTDB): domain Bacteria; phylum Bacteroidota; class Bacteroidia; order B-17B0; family Aurantibacillaceae; genus JAHEYG01. The sequence goes on along the minus strand of CAZRNW010000771.1, from coordinate 642 downwards.
GGATCTGCCTTCGTTGTAGTATTCCTTGTTCCTGTTCTTATGACTATGTTTTTAAAAGGAAATGTTAGGCCTGAAAGCAAACACCCTGTTTCACGCTTTTTCCTTTGGATGTATAATCCGCTAATACGGTGGTGTTTGAAATGGAAAAAGACTACTATCGGATTAAGTATTGCTTTGGTATTAGGAAGCGTTCCGCTTGTTTTAAACCTTGGTACGGAATTTATGCCTCCTTTAGATGAAGGTTCATTGTTATTCATGCCTGTTACATTGCCTGATGTTTCAAATTCTGAGGTAAAGAGAATTATGCAAGTACAGGATAAACTAATTATGACCGTGCCGGAGGTGCAAAATGTATTGGGAAAAGCAGGAAGAGCAAATACAGCAACAGACAATGCGCCAATAAGCATGATCGAAAGTATTATTCTGTTAAAGCCCCAAAAAGAATGGAGAGAAGGATTTACCAAGGATGATATAATTAATGACCTGAATTCGAAAATGCAAATTCCGGGCGTAATTAATGGCTGGACTCAACCAATCATTAACCGCATCAATATGCTTTCAACCGGAATCAGAACTGATGTTGGGGTGAAAATATATGGACAAAGTCTTGACACCATAAACAAAATTTATCAAAAATTTAAA
>CAZRNW010000770.1:0-1686 GCA_964601535.1 uncultured Flavobacteriaceae bacterium | reverse complement strand
GTTCAATCAGCGACTTTAAATGTCTTAAAAGCAAATTAGCTTCTTCAGGATTAGATGTACTTAAACTTTCGGTGTTTAAAATTTCATTGTAACCGCAACCTGCAGTATCAATAAAATCAAATGCAGTATTTAATAAAATTTCATTTTCATCATAACTCAGAACTACGTCTTTTACCGATACATCTGCTTTTAATTTTTCTTGATAAAACTGTTTGTTTGAAAAATTCATAATATTTTCATGCATTCGGTATTGCGTATTCAACATTATGGAAACATTATCAATACTCATCGTCCTTTCCATCAATGTTTCTTTAAAACCTCTTGCTTCCGCAGTTTTTGATTTTACTGTTGGAGGTAATTGAAAATGGTCTCCTGCAAAAATCACTCTATTGCTTCGGCTTATTGGAATCCAACACATTGGTTCTAATGCTTGTGCTGCCTCATCAATAAAAACAGTGGTAAATTGCTTATCTCTCATCATTCGTCCAGCGGAAACCACAGGGGTGCATGCAATCACCTGAGCTTTATCAAACTGTTCGTGCAAAATAAAATCCTCTAATTGTTTAGCATCTTTCAAAATTTTTCGCGCTTCGATATAAAGCAGTTGACGTTGTTCTCTTTCAGCTTTTCCAAAATTTCGTTTATACTTGCCTGCCATTTTAAAATATTCGTCTGCAGTTTTTCGATAGCTTTTTAAATCTTTATATGATTCATGCATTGCAATTTTTGCATCCAATGTATTTATTATTACATCTTCAGAAATTCTGGCAGGATTACCTAACCGCAATACCTTTATCCCTTCTCGATGTAATTTTTCTGTAAGTAAATCAACGGCAGTATTGCTAGGGCTACAGACTAAAACTTGTTTTTCAGAATTTAATGTTTGACGAATTGCTTGAACCAAAGTTGTTGTTTTTCCTGTTCCTGGAGGACCATGAATAATTGCTACGTCCTTTGCTGAAATTATTTTTTTTACTGCTTCATTTTGTGATTGATTTAATCCAGTAATTTGTAACTCATCATTTTGTTTTTCAAATTCTGGAGACTTTATTCCGTACATCACATCTCTTAAATGTGCTAAACGGCTGTTGCTTGCAGTAATTACTTTTTCCAAAGCAATGTCCATTTCTTTATAACTATTTTCATCAAAAAGTAAATTAATTCCCAACTTACCATCATCACACCAATCAGGTAAATCATCAACAGTTAAGGATAATCTTAATTTGTTTTGATTAATAACTTTTATTGTTCCATTTAATGGATTTGCTTCGGAGTGATTATTCGAAAAAAGAGAAGCTATCTTGCCACCAGAAAACTGATGTGGTTCATTATGGTTAGTAGTTCTTTCAATATCTATAATTAAATATTCTCCTAAACCAATTTCAATATTTGTGATAACAACGGGATACCATGTTACGCCATTTTGCTTCCTATAGCTTAAATTATTTCTAGAAAAATGTTCTTTGTATAATTTAAAATCTTCGTCACGCTCAATTTTCAATAAATCACGCAAATCATGTAAACGCTGTAACTTATCTTGCATATTTAATCAACAATCATTTTTTTAACTTCTTCCAATAAATCTTGAGTTAAAACTGGCTTAAGTAAATAGGTGGTATTCGTAATATCTTTAATTTGTTCTAAAGTTTTATTAATATAGGGAGAAGTTATTTTTACTAATGGAGA
>CAZRNW010000769.1:0-1686 GCA_964601535.1 uncultured Flavobacteriaceae bacterium | reverse complement strand
ACCTTCGTGATACAAGGCTTGGATTTCAGAGTTGTTTAAAGCTCGGTTGTAAATACGAATGTCATCTATACTTCCAGGGAAAAAAGCAATTTCACCTGAAAAATGATGATATTTACCAATATTTAAAGGCAATGAAGAATTTGTTATTGGACCCATAAATGATAAATTGCCATCATTTACACCATTAACGTAGGATTTTGACATAATACCATCATAAGTCATTATCACATGATACCAAGTTGAATTATTTAAACCGGTGGCGCCATCATAATATTTCCATCCCTCATTCCCGCCAATATTAAAATGGGGTTTAATTACTGAATTAATGTTTGATTTGTCGACTAATAACGCATAGTCAGGATTTGTTCCAGATGTACCTTTTTGGACAATAGTTTTTGATATTGAATTATTCGCAGCATCTAAGTTAATCCATACAGAAATTGTAATTTCATTTATATTTTGCAACAGATTACTGTTTGGAACTTGAATGTACGATTGGATGCCATCAAAACTATAGGCTTTATTTATTCCACCAAATCTATCGGGTATTAGCATTGCTCCGTTTACTGTGCCGTTATTTCCATTCCCACTTTCGTCGTTTGCGTTGCCGTTGAATGGGTAGTATGCAACAAGACCGTTTGTAGGAATTTGAGCGATAGATATTGAACTTAGAAGAAAAACAAAAAGAAGGACTTTTTTCATAACAACTCTCCCGCAGTTTATAATTGTGAATAATACAAATATAAACGGGATGGGTTAATTGCGGGGTTAAATCGAAGGTTAAAAACAAAAAAAATGTAAAAAAGGACGACTTGAACGGATGAATCGTTTAAGACAAATCCTTGTATGTTTTCGGGTAGTTTTTATCAAATGTGGACTGGTATTCTTTTGAATAACTCTCGTAAGCCAACTTCGCCTCATTTGTTCTCTGAAGACTTTTTAGCTTCTGCATTTTTGCTTCAAATATACTTTCGTTGAGAGAATCATATTTCATAATCACATCACAAGAACGTAAATATATTTCAGTATCAATAAAACCGTTTTGTTTTTTTAATTGTTTTTCGAGTATTGATACAATTTCAAGCCGTTGGGTTACAATTAGAGCATCGAGCGTTTCAAAATGAATTCCCTCAAGAAAAACTCCTTTTTCAACAACAGAGAGAATTCCGTTAAACATTTCTACATACCCATCAAATCCCCTTTTAAAATTGAGGTAATCTATGTATTCACAAGAGACTCCTTGCCCAAAGGCTATTCTCCATCTTTTTTGAAAATGTTCAACTTTGACATCGCCTACTTTTGCCAACACCGAACGCAGTTTATTGAATGTTACGCCGCGAACATTTTTAATGGAATCAGGTGCTAAATCAGGCCAGAGCAGCGTGGAAAGATTTTCCGTTGAAATGCCCTCATCCTCTTTTGCCGAAAGAAGGATGATGAGAAATAATTGGAGTAGTTTTGGTGTAAATTCAGATGTTATGTTGTTACCGTTTGAATCAATGACTTTGAATCGTCCGAACAATTGAAAATGTGATCTTCTATTTTGCTGAATTTCTACATTGGATTTTTCGAGAGAGTCTTTCTCCTTTTTTAATTTGAAGTAATAAACACCAGCAATCATTCCAACGATAATGAAAGCACCAATTGCTGTTTCAGAAATCGGGAAAGCCTCCCTAATCGTCATAC
>CAZRNW010000768.1:0-1696 GCA_964601535.1 uncultured Flavobacteriaceae bacterium | reverse complement strand
AGAAAGCTACGCTTCCAAAACCTGGACGCTTCGCACATCTGATGGAACCAGGGTATTGAAAATGCCGATGGGCTTAGCGGTACTGTATGCACCGTTTTTTTTAGCCGGACATTTGCAGGCTAAGCTAACCGGATATCCCGCATCCGGATACACCCAGCCATATGAATTATGGTTGTGTATTAGTAGCGTAGTTTATGTACTGACGGCACTATTGATTTTGCGAAAGATATTGCTGCAATATTTTGATGATGCAGTTACCTCCCTTGCTCTTGTATCAATAGTTTTTGGCACAAATCTTCTCTATTACACTACTTCGGAAGGGCCAATGAGCCATGCGTATAGTTTTTTTCTTTACGCTTTATTTCTTGCCGTCAGTATTTCGTGGAGCAAAACAATGAGTTACAAGAATGCATTTTTGCTCGGGTTAACCGGAGGATTAATTACGCTTGTAAGGTTCAGTAACGTGGTTGTACTTATCGTTCCATTTCTTTTGAGTTTAAGCAGCATAGACCAGATTAAAACGAGATTCTCGTTTTGGAAGCAGCACTTATTTTTCGTTGGCATATTCCTGCTTACAATTTTTCCTCAATTTGCCTATTGGAAATATGTCACTGGTCAATGGATCTATGATAGCTATGGTGACCAGGGATTTTTCTTTTCTCAACCCCAAATTGCTAATGGACTTTTTAGTTATCGAAAGGGATGGTTATTATACACTCCGATAATGATTCTTTCCATTTTTGGTTTCATGTTTTTAAAGAATAATGCAAGGCAGTTTCTGATACCGCTCTTGTTTTTTTTTCTTTTGAACGGTTATATCGTTTTCAGTTGGTGGTGCTGGTGGTATGGCGGAAGTTTTGGGATGCGAGCGTTGATAGAATCCTACGCATTTTTGATTATTCCCTTAGCTGGATTTTTTCAGGCGTTATGGAAGCGTACAGAGTTAGGTAAAAGTATTGTAGCAGGCCTTATAATTATTTGCACTGCTTTGAATTGTATTCAAACGATGCAGTATCGAAAAACTCTGATTCATTGGGATAGCATGACCAAGGAAGCTTATTGGGCGGTATTTTTAAAATTCACATTTCCTGATAACTATTCTGAATTAATTAAGCAGCCGGATTATGAAGCCGCAATTCTTGGAATGGAGAATTATTCGGGGCAATGAAAAAATGAAAATGAACCTGTTAAGGTTGCGATCACAGATGCATGAATAAAAATCGCTTCTTCTTACTTGGCGATAACTAAACGTTTAATCCCTATCTGGTTCTGATTCTTTACTTTAATAAAGTAGATGCCGGCATTCAGCATTTCTGCATTTATTAAAAATTTTTCAGCAGACACCTCGTCAGCTATCATTATTTGGCCTAGTTGACTTAGAATTTGGTAGTAAGTGTTCGTGACAAATTTCCCGGAGACCGTTATTTCATTTCGTGCGGGGTTAGGCATTATTAAAAAATCAAGATTTACGATTTGCCTGATACCTTGAGCCTCGTCCTTAAGAGTGTTAACAACAGTATTTGTGATGACGGGTTCATTGAAATCAAAATAAATGTATGCTGTATTAAAGATCTGGGTACCTTCCGCCAGGCTTGGTTTCAAGTCCGCTACCAGTTGAATATAGCCATGACTTGCCGGCTCGTTTGCGTTACTATCCGGAAGCATGATGTTGTGAAAAGTAATGGTCAGCACATTT
>CAZRNW010000767.1:0-1703 GCA_964601535.1 uncultured Flavobacteriaceae bacterium | reverse complement strand
AAATAAGATTATATAAAAGGGATGTTTGATGTACTAAAGTACGATAAAAAGCGGAAAGCTGGCATTAATAATAACCAAAATCAGTCAATATTATCTACCTTAAAAGTGAATGTTTTTTCATTTCGGATATCCTCATTCTTACCTTCCCAAAGTCCATAGATTATTGACATACTATCAACTTTTTCCTTTGTGATATTATAAAAATCAAAAACTATTAAACTCATATCTTCCGCTGCGTTCATATTTATTCTGTCCTTGATTAAATTAAATATTTTTTGGTCCTTTTCAGGAATATCTTTTCCGTAAATGGTAATTCTAATATTCTTTTCTTTTTGTTTTAACACATCAATAACTTTTGTTCCTTGCCCGATTTCGTATGTCACTCTCATACTGAGAATCATTTTAAAGTTTTTAACTGTGGGCGTTACTGCAAGAATTACCAGAATATGATTTTGATCGCCTGATGTAAATTGGGCAGATCTTACAAAATCGATTTTATACGTTGGGGTTTGCTGTGACGACATAACTGCCGGTGACGTAAGGCTTAAGATCAAACTCAAAACGCTGAAAATATTTTTTATTTGTTTCATTATCTTACTTTAGCCTATTATTTATGTCAGGAACGGATTGCAAATCCACGCTAATGGGGTGTTTACACTATGGTTTAGCTTTGCAGTAATTAAGTCCTAATGCAGTACACAAATAAGCTATTCTGTCACGACCTTGTTGATTAAACGAACGATAAAAATACCATTCACTTGTCTTACCTTTTTCAATTTTTGTCACAGTAAATTTGAATCTATTTTCTTCAAAGTAAGATGTAAAGTAACCTACCATTTGATTGTTTAAATAATAAACTATGACAAAATGGGGGCAAACACACAGTTGGGTAAATACACCGGTTTCTCTGGAAGTGGTAATCAGTTTCTCCAATGTGTCTACCTGAACTTTTGAAAGTTCTTTTTTGCTGATAATTACAGTAGTGTCAATGCGTACCTGTTTATAAACTAAATTTTTGTGTTGTCCACTTGGTTTAACGTCATAAGCGACAACCTTGTCATATTTCATTGTCCGCATTTCAAAGGGGAGGCTTTCAGTTTTCCAATAATTCCTTTGTCCAAACGTTTGTGTCGAAAGGATTACTAAAACCGTCAAAAGGAATGAAACTCTTTTCATTGTCATTAAACACTTGCCACTAACTTCCTATAGGACTAATAAAATCATCCTTATCACACTAAGAACAGCAAGATTGGAATAGTTTTATCATCCTTATCTTCATTTCAAATTAACTATTTCTCGTCGCAAAATACGAGTGAAGTAGAAACTCGGTCATCTAGTTAATGTTTCACTTCACTCTAAACCTTATTCCTAATGTTGTCGCGTTGAAAAGTACCAAATTCCGACCCCTCCTGCAATCGCTGCCAATACACACAATAAAATTTTAGCGGTGCTCCATGGACGTTCACCTTGTACTTCGCCGGTACGGGCGTTTATCATGAAGCGGTAAACCTTATCGTTATAACGGTAAGCGCTAATCCACAAAGGCAATAAAATATGTTTGAAGGTGATGTTATTGTAATCGCTGCTTTGTGTTGTAACCTGCTGCACATCTCCGCCAATATCAGAACAAATAGTGCTGCGTATTTTTGGCGCCATTACATTTTTTGCAATATCAAATCCCGCCTTCAGTTCAATTTGGTAAC
>CAZRNW010000766.1:0-1713 GCA_964601535.1 uncultured Flavobacteriaceae bacterium | reverse complement strand
CATTTTGTAATTCCCAAAGCTCAAAAAATAAAAATTGGTTTTGAAGATAAATGGATAAACAAAGGGTACAGTACCGATGATAAAAACATTCATAAAATTATTGCTCCCAATACGGTTTTGTATATGGAGAGCTATGATAACCGCATTAATACCGGGCGGAGGATGTCGATCGAGAAATTCGTAAACAACAAACAAATTTATTTGCTTAAAGCAGATGAAATGAAGTGGGATACGGTGAATAAACAATGGATGCTCAGTAATGTGTTCGAAAAAACAATTACGCAGCAGGACAGGCTCGATACTCTGAAAAATCAAAAACCCATTCATAAAGAAAAGCACCTTTATTTTTCAAGCAAAACCATGAAAATGGATTTTACACCGGCAGATATGTGGCGTTACGAAAGCAAATTCGAAACCATGAACACGCCTGAATTAAACAAATACATTGCCCGCGAAACACAAAAAGGCTCTAATCAAATAGAATTTTTTGAAGTGGAATTGCACCGCAGAACTTCTTTCCCTTTCGCTACATTTTTACTGACTATTATTGGTTTAGCAATTTCCTCGCGTAAGGTGCGCGGAGGTGTCGGTTTACAAATTGCCTTTGGAATGCTTTTAAGCTGTTTGTACATTATGCTGATGTATATTTTCACAACCATTGCTACAACCGGCTACACCTCTCCGCTCCTGGCAGTATGGACACCTAATCTTATTTTTTGTTTCGTTGCCTTTTATTTTTACAGAACAGCCCAACAATAATCATGAAAAATCTGTTACGCAGCATACAGAATAAATATACGCCACTGCAAATCATACTTGGACTGGGAATTATTTTCCGCCTTATCGCAGTTATCTTCTCAAAAGGTTTTGGCTTTTTCGATGATCATTTTTTGGTGATTGAAGCCGCTCAAAGCTGGGTGGATGGTTACGATTACAATTACTGGCTGCCGGATCCTAATTTTCCTGACCGCCAACCTCAGGGACATCCTTTGTTTTATGTAGGGATTCATTATTTCATTCTCAAAATCTTTGCTTTTATTGGCTTAGTTGACCCGCAAACCAAAATGTTTTATATCCGTTTGCTTCATGCGGCTTGGTCGTTATTAATAATAACATACGGCTATAAGATTGCAAAAACTCTTTCCAATGAAAAAACAGCACTTTACGTCGCCGGGTTTTTATCCCTGTTTTGGTTCATGCCCTTTTTAAGCGTACGGAATTTGGTTGAATTTGTGTGTGTGCCGCCTTTGTTAATTGCAACCTGGTTATTATTAAAAGAAAAAAACTTTAAAAACTATTTACTTGCAGGAATCTGGTTAGGTATTGCATTATCTGTCCGTTTTCAAACTGTTTTTTATCTGGCAGGAATGGGATTAGCATTGCTGCTCATGAAAACCAATTTCAAATATTTGTTCGCTTGTCTTCTTGGTTTTTCTCTTGTCACATTTATTTCTCAGGTTGCAGTGGATACTTATATTTGGGGCCATCCTTTTGCAGAACTCGGCGCTTACATACAATATAATATTGATAATGCCACTGTTTACGGAACAGATGTGTGGCACATGTATCTTGATTTGATTTTAGGTTTGTTAATTCCGCCTTTAAGTATTTTGATATTCACAGGTTGGATATTTAGCTGGAAAAAAATCCCCGTTTTATTCTGGCCTGTTTTGTTTTATCTGGCTTTTCATACTTATTTCCCCAATAAACAAG
>CAZRNW010000765.1:0-1725 GCA_964601535.1 uncultured Flavobacteriaceae bacterium | reverse complement strand
AAAGCCGGGCGAAGGTCAGGTTCCGAAATCCGGTCAGCCAAGCATGAGCCAAATGCAAAAACAATTAAACGAACAACTCAAACAACTGAAAGAGCAATTAGCAAAAGGAGAAAAACCGGGACAAAAACCAGGGCAAAAACCAGGTGAGAAACCCGGACAAAAACCAGGGCAAATGGGTCAACAAGGCCAGCAGGGCCAAATGCCGAATATGATGCCCGGAACCTCTGAACAATTGGCTAAAATGGCGGCCCAGCAGGAGGCTTTGAGGCGCCAACTGATGCAAATGATGGAACAGATGAAAAATAAGGGCCAAAATCCGGGCGGAAACCTGGCCGATTTAATGGAACAAACCGAGAAAGACATTGTAAATAAGGCAATTACGCAGGAAACCATGAAGCGCCAGGAGGACATTTTAACAAAATTGCTCGAAAGTGAGAAAGCTGAAAGGGAGCGGGAACAGGACGAAAAAAGGAAAAGTAATGAGGCAAAAAATGAGAATTTAAGCAACCCTAGCCAGTTTTTAGAGTATAAAAGAATGAAAGAAAAAGAACTGGAACTGTTAAACACGGTTCCGCCAAGTTTAACCCCATTCTATAAAGAAAAGGTAAATAATTATTTTAATAGCGTGAGTAAATGATACCGGCGAAGGGACAGAAATTAAAAATAGAATCATCAGCAGATAATTTACGGTTAGTTGAACGTCTTATTGAAGACGTATGTGAAATTTACAACGTGAGTGAAGATAATTTCGGTAATATTTTAATTGCGGTAACTGAAGCTGTGAATAATGCAATATCTCATGGCAACAAAAACAATCCTTCCAAATCCGTTCAGATTGGGTTCGAAAATCAGGAGAAAAAAATAACTTTTTCGGTTTGTGATGAAGGAAATGGTTTTGATTATAACGGATTACCGGATCCTACTGACCCTAATAATATCGATAAAGTAAATGGCCGTGGTGTGTTTTTAATGAAACACCTGGCCGATAAAGTTGAATTCAATAATAATGGCAAAGAAGTGCATCTTACTTTTGTGCTGAATTAATTCGTGAGTCACCCCCTTAACATTCTTTTACCTCTATCGCTCAAATCTCACTCTTATTTTGATTAACTTTACTTAGATTTCACTGTGAGATTTATTAGAAATATTTTCTTTTTGGTCTTGATATTTTCAGGGCTGAACTCCTTTTCCCAAAAAAATAACGATGATAAATTAGCTTTGCAGTATTTGGATAACAAAGAATTTGAAAAAGCAAATGTCTATCTTGAGAAACTTTATGATCGGTCTCCTGAGCAATGGTTTTCTTATTATTACACCGGACTTGTTGGTGCCAAAGAATACAGCCGTGCCGAAAAAATTTGCAAGAAACAATTAAAGCGCAGTCCGCAAGCCACAAACATTTATGTTTTAATTGCCAAACTTTACAAAGCACAAGGCGATACCAAAAAAGAAAATGAAACTTATCAGAAAGCAATAAAAGAAGTTGTGCCTTTGCAGGGATTTTTGCAGCCGCTTGCCGTTGCGATGATGGAAGAAACACAATACGATTATGCTATAGAAGTTTATAAAAAAGGACGCAAAGCCACGCCTGAATATCCTTATTATTATGAAATAGCTGAAGTCTACAAACGTAAAGGCGATATTAAAGCGATGATTAATGAATATTTAGACGCCATTGTATTTAAAGAAAGTTAATTATTTACCGCGCAAAATTTTTTACAGAAT
>CAZRNW010000764.1:0-1730 GCA_964601535.1 uncultured Flavobacteriaceae bacterium | reverse complement strand
AGGACATAACGGAATTACAATTACGTGTCCGGCCAGCGAAGACTGGGGCTGTGATTATAAGAAAGACATTAGTGTAAAGGGTTTTGTAAATGAAAAATACCATTTGTATGGCGATCCATATTTTAAGGTACAAATATTATCAATCAGTGATACAGAGGCCCGCTTGTTTTACAAACCTGCAAAAGCCGGTGACGTTATTGAGTTTCCGCTTAAAAATCTTTTAGTAAAGCAACCACCGCTTAATAAAAAGAAATATAAGTATTGAGAAAGATCGGTTTCATATTATTTTTTGTGGGTATTGCAATCAGTCTGCAAGCCGGAAAACAACCTGAAACAATTGATGAAGCTGTTCTTTATTTCGAGAAAAAATGGAGCACGAAAGAAAAAGAGAGTTTTAAATCCCTAAGTGAAAACAAAGCCATTGAAGAATATCAGCTCTCAGCAGGAATATTAATCCGAAGTAAATGGCTCAGTAATAAAAAAGACACGGCTTTACTGCATCAATTAAGGGAATTAGGGATTGATGAATCACATGATATGTCGCGTATTATTTTAACTTCATTACACCGTAAATTGAATACTTTACCAATAGAACTTGAAGAACAGGTAAAAGAAGTTAAAGCTTATTGGAAACCCATCCGTATTTGCGAGGCAGCTGCCGATAAAATTGCCGAAGAAAATTTCAAAAAATTTAATATCGGCGACAGCATTACCATTTTTCTTGATGTTGATGCAAAATTCGGCACAAGTAATGCCATTTTACATGAATGCCCAAATACCGAATGGAGTTTTGATTATAAAAATGATTTGATGATAAAAGGAATTGTATTGGATAAATATTCAAATACTGAAAAAAAGAAGGTCTCGTTAAAAGTAAAGATTGCATATTTAAGCTCTGAGAATACGACGGTTTTTTTTAAGAAGATCAAAGTTTCAGATGAGGTGGAATTTTACCTCAGGTATTTGCTAGTGAAGGGGAAGAATTGAGTATTAATTATTCATCATCATAATCATTAATTACCTCGATATCGAGTTTACCAATGATTTTGAAATCAGTGCGGCGGTTAAGGGCACGGCCTTCAGGATTATCAGAGCCATCAGCATTATCATTTGGCGCAACCGGTTTACTCTCGCCATAACCTTTTGCTTTTAAACGCTGCATAGCAACACCTTTTGAAATTAAATACTCAACCACACTCTCAGCACGGCGCTGCGATAATTTCATATTGTATTGGTCGTTACCTTTACTATCGGTGTGCGACATGATTTCGATAATTATCTGAGGATTATCAAGCATCAATCGTAATACCGTTGTATCCAAAGCCAATTTTGACGACTCTAAAATATTCGCTTTATCAAATTCATATAATACATTCGGAATACGAATAGGCTCTTTTGGAAGCTGAGTCAGTGGAATATCTTTTTCTAATGTCGTTGAACTTGCAATATTTCTTGTAGTGAAATCATGACTGTTACTCAAATAGCCGTCTTTCTTCACTAGAATCTGATAATCATTGTTAGCTTCTAATTTTATATCGTATAATGCCAGATCGCTCGATTTTAAAGTTTTAATTAAAAATCGTTCGCCTGTTTTTTTATCTTTCGAATATAATTCAATGGTCGCATCAGGTAAATTCTTTTTCGAACCGTTTTCATCCGCATAAATCAAACCCTTAATGTTTATATGGATGTACTCGGTGTATTTGTAAGAGAAAATATCATCACAACAG
>CAZRNW010000763.1:0-1738 GCA_964601535.1 uncultured Flavobacteriaceae bacterium | reverse complement strand
CTTTCGTGCCAAAATAATTCTCCGAAGCCCTTCCATTAGCCCGCTACTATTGAAGGGGGATCTTACAAAACCAAAAATAATTTTTGCGATGATAAAAAAACCCATACATTTGTCCCAAGAAATGAAATTTAACACACATATTATTATTCTGAGCATTATGCCGCGATTTATCAATCGCACGTATTGTTTGTGTTAATCTATTGCCTCTTTTTTTCTTAATCTTATTGTAAACCCCTAAAAATCCATTCACATGGTAACGCTTGACATACAGGAGCAGATCCTGGATAAATTAAATGCTCTCATAGTTGTTTTAAACAACGATGGAAGTGCTGATTATGTAAGTAAACCCGCTCAGCAATTATTAGGCTATAAGTCTGATGAATTATTGGGCTATAACTGGTGGGAAGCAACACGTTTCTCGAAACCGGAAGGTATCGAAGTGAAAAAGAAAATTTTGGCTTTGTTTAAAAACAGAAATACCTCCTCGCAAACATTCGAGCATTTGCTTAAGACTTCTTACGGCGGAAAAAAATGGGTTCGGTGGAATGTCTCGTACTTAAACGACGAGCAATTAATTGGTATAGGTTATGATATTACTGAAAAGAAAAACAGTGAGCGGAAACTCATTGAACAAAATGAAAAGTTAACTGAGCAGAATAAAGATATAACATCGAGTATCGTTTATGCCAAACGGATACAGGAATCTATTTTGCAAACACCTGAAGCGGTGAAAACTGTTTTTGAAGAATCATTTTTGCTCTACAAACCAAAAGATATTGTAAGCGGTGATTACTACTGGTTTCATGAAGATGAACATTACAGATATGCAGCTGCGGTTGATTGCACAGGACATGGAGTACCGGGAGCGATGATGAGCATGGTGGCGAACTCTGCTTTTAAAGAAGTGTTCTTAAACCGGAAAGTAAAAGAGCCGGGATTAATATTACATGCTTTGGATGAAGAACTGGAAAAAGCATTTTCTAAAAATTCAAACGAACCATTTAATGATGGTATGGATGTTGGTTTGATACAAATCAGCAAAAGTACTAATGAGTTAAAATTTTCGGGAGCTTTCCGCTCAATTATGATTGCACACAATGAAGGAATAGCTGAAATCAGAGGCAGCCGGTACCCGCTTGGCTTTTATTCAGGTATTGATAAAGTTTTTGAAACCGAAACCATCCAATTACAAAAAGGCGACTGCGTGTATTTGTATACTGATGGTTATGTTGATCAATTCGGCGGTGAGCACAATAAAAAACTGAACAAGGTTAATTTCAAAGAACTCCTGAAAACCGCCTCCGAAATGGCAATAGATGAACAAGAGGCTTTTCTGGAATACTCGTTCAATAACTGGAAACAGGAAACCGAGCAGACCGATGATGTTTTGGTGATTGGCATCAGGGTGTGATTTTTTAACTGCGGACTTAAGTCCGCAGTTAAAAAAATTATAGTCCCGGCAACAAACCCGAAGCTGCTTTTTTCATTTCATCTTCGTTGGCGACGTTGGCCATAAGGATGGCGTTGTTGATGGTGGTTCTTAGTTCTTGTTCTAAAACCGATGTATCACCATGTTGTAATGCGGGAGCAATCGTAATTGAATTTATTTTCCGGTTGCCTGTTATTTCAATTTTGATATCACCACTTGCGCCTTCGGTATGGAGAACTGTATTATCTAATTTGATTTTGATTTCGTCGGCTTTTTTCTTCATCTCCTGAAGTTTGCCCATCATATCAC
>CAZRNW010000762.1:1329-1741 GCA_964601535.1 uncultured Flavobacteriaceae bacterium | reverse complement strand
TTCTTTTGGTAGTCGTTTTGAAGAAGGTGTGGGTACTAATCCAGAGGAGTTAGTAGCAGCAGCACATGCTGGTTGCTTTACAATGAAATTAAGTTTTAATTTAACAGGAGCAGGCTTTACTCCTGAAAATATTGACACAAAATGTGATATTACTTTAGACCCAGCAAAAGGGGAAATTACTTCATCGCATTTAACTGTAAAGGCGAAAGTGCCAAATATAAGTGCAGAAAAATTTGATGAACTAGTTGCTAATGCAAAAGAAAATTGCCCTATTTCAAAGCTATACAATACTACAATTACTTACGAAGCTTCTTTAGTTTAAATAAATTGTAGATAGTAGTACAAAAATAAAAAAGGCAGAAAAAATTATTTTCTACCTTTTTTTGTGGCCCACCTGGGCTCGAACCAGGCA
>CAZRNW010000762.1:0-1229 GCA_964601535.1 uncultured Flavobacteriaceae bacterium | reverse complement strand
CCCTCCCGACTTTCAGTCGGGATGCTCTAATCGCAAATAAAAAAGAGTGAGTAGTGGAGAATAAAAAAAGTCTCACATTTCTGTAAGACTTTTGGTGGGCCCACCTGGGCTCGAACCAGGCACCCTCCCGACTTTCAGTCGGGATGCTCTAATCGCAAATAAAAAAGAGTGAGTAGTAGCAAATAAAAAAAGTCTCACATTTCTGTAAGACTTTTGGTGGGCCCAATGGGGGAAAGGTCGTATTATGACGTCGAGGATTTTCATAAAATTCTCGAATTTACCGGACTTTTAGAGCCTTTTTCCGATTGATCAATTTTTTCAAAGATACCCTTAATTAGGCTTCGGTTATAAAGGTAGTAATCTCAGAGGTATTTACAAATAAATTAGGGCTAATTCAGCCGTAATTTTATTCCTGTCGGTCTCTTTTTTTGCAAAGCCTATTAACCATAAGGGTTGGATTTATCTGACTTTATTGATGATTTTCAAAACATTACGCAATTAATCATACATCTTAAATTATGAGTTTTAAAGATTGCTGTTCCTCTATTTGTTTAGTAATAACATCGGCGAAGTTGAAATAATGCTCCTTTTTAACAAATGCGGATTCGTTTACCCAATCTTCATTTGCAAATTCGCAAATCATTTTTAAAATCTGTTTTTCTTCCAAACGTGAATTATGGGTTAGAAATTCCGACATTTTAAGAAGTAATAACTTATTTGTTTCTAATATAGATTTTGCTTCTTTTTCGCAGTCTCTTATTAGTTTTAAAGCTTCTTCGGTATGAGTCTGCTGATGTAAAATTGCCAAATTATCATTGCTTGAAGCAAATCGAATAAAAATAGGATCATTTCCCATCGCATATTCTTTAATAGCTCTATTTGCAATTTCACTGACCCTTTCAATATCCTGTGATACTCCTGAGCAAGTGTTCCCTTCACCAAAAATTAATTTTTCAGCCACATATCCTCCAAGACCAATGATTAATTCCTTTTTTAAAACATCTAATGTTAAAAGTCCTTCAGGCATATTTACCATACAAAAGCCTTCGCTATTGGCAGAAGCTGTTTTGGAAACAACTAATGAAGGAATTATTCTTACTGTTAATGCGGCTAAAATAGCATGACCGGATTCATGAACTGCTGTATGTGCTTGAGTATTCAGATTATCTGTTTTTCTTAATGCACCAATCTTTAACGAGAGTCTTTCTTCATGCTTATGTAAGGACTGT
>CAZRNW010000761.1:0-1746 GCA_964601535.1 uncultured Flavobacteriaceae bacterium | reverse complement strand
ACAATTAAAATTCCTCCTGCGATACAAGCCATACTTCCCGCCATGGATGCCATCAATTCGCTTTTAGTCATGGTTGGTAAGTACGGACGAATCATTACCTGTGCTTCAACTTGTCCGACAAATGCACTTGCAATATTACTTAATGCTTCTGCGCCGCTCACCCGCATAATGAAATTCATGGCGCGTGCGATTATCGCAACCACTTTTTGCATGAAACCAATGTGATATAAAATCGCAACAAGTACACAAACAAAAATGATAGTTGCAGTAACAGTAAACGCAAAAACAAAAGTGTGTTGCATACCAAAAGCCGCAGAGGTTCCATCATGTTTATCCACCATAATTCCGCCGTAAGCAAAAGCCGCACCTTGCGTTGCGAATTGTTCAATCTTTCCCATGCCTCTTCCAATTAAGGCAAAGAAGTTTGTAATGAAAGGAACTTTCAGCACCAATAACGCAATGGCTAATTGCAAACCAATGCCACTAATCACCAAACGATAATTAATTGCTTTTTTATTATTCGATAATAAATAAGCGATGCCAAGAATGACGATGATGCCTATTAGTCCGGTAAACCTCTCCATTATTTTGTGTAAAATTAACAGAGGCAATTTACCAATTTACCCGCTAAGGAAAAAAAACTTTGTAACTATTTATCCTGTTTGTTCATTATAAGTTGAAAAAGGAGGAAAAATGTCATCCCGTTTAATTTTCACAACAGCAATTATAATTGGCTGCGCTGTGATAAATGCCAAAACAATCAGTATCGACAAAGCCATTGAGAAAAAATTAATTAAAGCCGATGTGGTTTGCAGAGGCGGATTGAGTGTTGATTATAAAATAAAAAATCAGACTGATGACTCCTTAAAAATTATTGTGCCGGCCGGCTGGCGGATGAATTCGGTAAAAGAAGAATATCAGGATATTCTGGTAACACAGGAACAAATTTTAGCTCTGGGAAAACAACAGCAAAAAACATTCGAGGTAAAAGGCTATTGTTGTGAAGCGGATCATGCAGGACCAAGTAAAGGATTGAAATATGAATTAGGAAAATTAGCGGCACCGGATTTGGTTTTAGTAGCCACTTATCTTAATGCAACAAAAATGGATGAAAACACGCAGCAATATGCAGTGTGGGCCGTGAGTAACAATAAACCTACTGCTAATATTGTCGGCAAAAATGATTCGCTTACACAGGATTTAAGACATTTTGTTGCGAAAATAAAAGGTGAACCGATTCCCTGGTACACTTTGCAAAAGCGTGTGAGAATTAATTCATACGGCGACATAAACGAACATCCCTTGCAGTTAAAAGCAAAAGTAAATTACAATGTAGATAAAACAGTTTACGCATATTTTTACGTACTTGATTCATTAGGTAATAAGGTCGCTAAGATTACAGGACAATGGCTAAACCCCGGAAATCATGACTATAATGTGAATGTAGATGTGCGTGGTTTACAAAAGGGGAAATACAAAATTGTTTTAGCTGATGAAAAAAGCCGTTTTATTGACAAAGAGTTTGAAATTTAAGATATTTTAAAACGCTCTTTATCAGGTGTTTATAATCTTTTCATATAGATTTTACGTTTTAGGGATATTTATGGTTGGAGATACCGATTTTTTGTTTTCTTTTGCACAAAATTAGACTACTCAAATGTATTGGACTCTAGAATTAGCATCGTGGTTAGAAGATGCGCCCTGGCCTGCAACAAAAGATGAATTAATTGATTTCGCGATGCGTTC
>CAZRNW010000760.1:0-1757 GCA_964601535.1 uncultured Flavobacteriaceae bacterium | reverse complement strand
CCGGAATAATGGTATCGCGGTTTTCGTAATCGATTTTGTAATCAATCTCAAACCAATGCCTTTCATTTTCTAAGTCACCACCCCATGATTCAAGAAAAAAGTATAAAGCCGGCTCAGGCGAGTGGGGACTAAGTTTTGAATACCAATCAATATCGTTCAGGTATTCAAATTTATTTTTTACGGTCCAATTTCGTATTATCCAAGCCGAGTCTAAAATGCAAAAAAGAAGCAAGAAGCTAATGCCGTGAACGAATATGGCTTTTATGCCACGTTTTTCCCTTATAAAATATATCAGAAGGAAAATAGCTGAGAGTCCAAAAAACAACAAAAAAACCGGCCGTATAAAAACACACCAAGTAAAAAACAAACCGGCCCAGAAAAGGTATTTCTTTTTATCGAGGACCAAAAAACGGTTAAGAAAGTAAATAGCAAAAATGAAAAATGACATGCAAAAGCTTTCGCTTAACAAGAAGTTATTCCATAAATAAATATAATGTGTAAAGACAAAAAGAAAGTAAACAAAATAAAACACAGATTCTTTTTTTGCAATTCTACTGATTGTAAGAGACAATGTGTAAATAGCTATGCCGGAAACCAGCCACTGTAAAATGAGTATAAGGTTTAAGACCGTATTATTCTCAAGAAAAAAACGGAAGAAAAGATAAATCACCCCCAGACCGGGCATTCGGATATCGGGTGAATATGTGCCATGCTCGTAAAAATGATTCATTCCTCCGTAATATTCACCGGAGTCATGTGTGTAGTAACCAAAAAGAGGAGCAGTTTCGTTATAATGAAAATAAGCGTTTGCCCAAAAGAAGATGCCTTTAAAAACGATAGTGAGAAAAATCCAGAAACGGTAATTACTTATATAAAAATTGAATTTCATATACCCGTAAAGGGCGTTTGTAGTGTTTTAGGGTAATAAAATAATGTAGGTTCTACATATAACCACCCATGTTGGTTTTTATTTTCTTTTTACGGCGGCCTCCGCAATCTTTACGGTAAGCACAATCGCTGGCAATAATCCCGAAAAGGATTAAAAACAAGGCGAAAATTTTTGTGGCTCTTCTCATTTGAAAACTAAAGATACAAAATTTATTGATAAGTCAAAACACCATCTCTTCTTGGTGGTCTCTGCTGTTAAATTTCCTCAAAAAGCTTTCCTGTACGCTATAATTCAGTAACTTTAATTCGTGCGGAAATCACTTCTCATATTATTCTGTGTAATGGCTATCGGTATTCAGAATCTCAAGGCGAGTTACATTCTGATTCCCATGGATGAAACCCAGAAAAATCATTTAAAAGCATATGGTATTGCTTATTGGGCTTTGAAAGGAGAGTTAGAAATACGCTGGTTGCTGAATTACAGAGGAGGCAGCTTCATGATTCCGAATGCTAAACCTGTTAGTAATGAATGCCTCATCCGCGGTGTTAGCTACGAAATAATTTCAGATGCACAATCGAATTCAATTTTGGCAGAAATAGCAAACCCGGAAGTAAATCAAGATGCCATTAAACTCGAGAAAGCTCCGAAAATCGCCGTGTATTCACCTAAAACCAAACAGCCCTGGGATGATGCGGTAACACTCGTATTAACTTATGCTGAAATACCCTATGATATTGTATATGATGAAGAACTCCTGAATGATAAATTGAAGGACTACGACTGGTTGCATTTGCATCACGAGGATTTTACCGGACAATACGGACGGTTTTACGCACAATTCCGTCACGCCCCATGGTATCAGGCAGAG
>CAZRNW010000759.1:0-1766 GCA_964601535.1 uncultured Flavobacteriaceae bacterium | reverse complement strand
AGTGAAAGGAACCAATGTGTCAGGAAAAAAATAAGGATGTACATATAATTGAGGCGGGGTTCTGGTAAGCTTTAAAGATAGGCCTTAAAACAGGATTACCTCTTACCTTCTGTACTATGTTGTGATTAGTTATGCTTATATAAAAGCAAAAGCCCCCGCTAACAACGGAGGCTTTATACAAACACGAACTAAAATAACCTAAGAGTACTAACTGACTACATTAAAGGTAGCCAATAATGCCTGCCAAAAGGGGCTTATTTAGCCTGATAGGCAAGGTATTGAGCCAAAATAGGTTTAAACCGAGGGACTGAGGGTTTAGGGACAAAGTTTTGAACAATTTTAAAAATGCTACAAATTGTAGCAACGCTTTGCTACGTTATGTATATACCTTTGTTTACAATTAAGGCGCTAAAGTTTATAAAAGCACCAGCAATTGAGAAGCAAAAACAGTAATTTAATAATATAGTATAAACTCAAAAAACAAAAAATCATGGCACGTAAATCGGACGAAGTTCTAGAAATGAACGAAATGAAAGACTCAAAAAAAGACAAATCGGTAAATACCGAAAAATTAAAAGCCTTGCAGCTTACCTTAGATAAGCTCGAAAAAACTTACGGAAAAGGCGCCGTAATGAAATTAGGTGATGGCACCATTGAACCATTAGAAGCGATTTCAACCGGTTCATTAGGTTTAGATATTGCTTTAGGTATTGGCGGTTTGCCAAAAGGAAGGGTTGTAGAAATCTACGGTCCTGAATCATCAGGTAAAACAACTTTGGCTATTCACGCCATAGCAAATGTTCAAAGAAGCGGAGGCATTGCAGCTATTATTGATGCCGAACATGCATTCGACCGTTTTTATGCCGAGAAATTAGGCGTGGATACAAAAAGCCTTTTAATATCTCAGCCCGATAACGGTGAGCAAGCTTTAGAGATTGCAGATAACTTAATCCGTTCAGGCGCAGTAGATTTAGTGGTGATTGATTCGGTTGCTGCTTTAACACCAAAAGCTGAAATTGAAGGTGAAATGGGTGATAGCCGCATGGGATTACAAGCACGTTTAATGAGCCAGGCTTTACGTAAGTTAACCGGTACTATTAATAAAACAGGATGCTGCTGTATTTTCATTAACCAGTTACGCGAAAAAATTGGTATTATGTTCGGAAATCCTGAAACAACAACCGGCGGTAACGCTTTAAAATTCTACGCATCGGTGCGTTTGGATATCCGCCGTATTAGTCAATTAAAAGAAGGCGATGTGGTACAAGGTAACCGCGTTCGTGTTAAGGTTATAAAAAACAAAGTCGCGCCCCCGTTCCGAATGGCGGAATTCGATATCATTTTTGGAGAAGGCATCAGCAAGGTTGGAGAGATTATTGATATCGGTGTAGAAAAGAACATTATTAAAAAGAGCGGATCGTGGTTTAGCTATAACGATACCAAATTAGGACAAGGCCGAGATGCCGTAAAAGCATTATTTGCTGAGAATCCTGATTTATGTGAAGAGATTGAAAATAAAATTGTAGCGGCTTTAACAACTATTGCTGCTGCTGAAGAATAAGAGTAAACGAGTTTAGTTTTTGTGTAGCCCTGCCATGGGCGAATGTAATCGAGTTTTTGTTTACTCTCATACCACTCATCTGAAATACGGTGAGTGGTATTTTTACCAAATATTTTACGGGTCATATAATAATACGCGGGTTAATTTATAATTATTAATCAATAAAATTATTTTGCCTATGAAAATTAAAGCTTTTCGTATCAGA
>CAZRNW010000758.1:0-1774 GCA_964601535.1 uncultured Flavobacteriaceae bacterium | reverse complement strand
TCAAGAAAATCCGATTCCACGCACATGGCTACACGCCTAGCACGGATTTTCAGGCCAACGCTCGTTCTTCCATAGATTTTTCATTTAATAATAAAGAATCTATGGAAGAATAAAATAAAGATAGAAGAGCGAATCGAATTGGGAGTTATGGCTAGCAAATAAGAAAAAATATTATCGGAGCTTTGATTCCTGTCAGTGATAGCGGTGAGGCTGAGAGGACTGGGTATTAGAAAATATTGTGCGAACATTTTTTTGAGGAGCGGCTGCAGGGTTTACTGGCGTTGTTCAGCCTCATCCGTGGTTTCGCGCCTGCCTCCTGCGCGAAAATCACCTTCAGGAATCAAGAGCTTTTTGGATACTTTTTGGCGGTGCAAAAAGTATCAAGGAAAAGCTTTTGAAACAAGGCTCTTGAGCTTCCATGTGTTTTATAAGAAACGTAAGGGGCACTCGCCATTAAAACTAAACCCCATCAATGAACCGGCATTGGTTAAATTAGGTTAAAGACAAAATAATTTTTACGGCGCAGCGTAATTCTAAAAAAACCAAAGCCATGCTGCATAATTCATTATTCTGGCAGAATCATTTCCGTCACAACTTAACTAAGCAACGCATTAACTGGAATCAGGATGCAAAACTTAATGAGACTGAAAAAAATTCACTCCTCTACTCCATCAAAGCCTGGCAATTGGGCGAGACCAGCGACGGTAAACATTTACTCGCGGCTGCTACTAAATACGCTGCGAAAATTAATGATCCTTATTATGTGGAGGCCGTGAAATTATTTATTAAAGAAGAACAAAAACACGGTGCCAACCTCGGACGCTTTATTGATATGCTCGGAGAACAACGCGCTAAAAAAGACTGGGGCGATACTTTGTTCAGAAAGATGCGCTACTTTAATACGAGTATGGAATTGTGGACCATCACCGTTATTATTGTGGAGAGCGCCGCGCAGGTTTTTTACGAGGCTTTAAAAAACGGCAGCGACAATAAATTACTAAAAGAAATTTGCAGCGATATTTTGCAGGACGAAGCACATCATATAAAATTTCAGAACGAGCGCATGTTCATGTTATTCGAAAGAAAAAATTTTTACAACAAAGCTTTTTCAATTGGATTTTACGCGGTTTTATTTTTTGGTACCATCCATGCCATTTGGTTCGCGCACAAAAAGGCATTTATTAAAGGCGGCGTGAGCAAAAGTGAGTTTATGCGGACCATGTATTACAAGTTTTTCAAGAGCATGCAGTTTTTACATGGCATTCACAAGCAGGAAGAGCCTTTTTTGCATCCGGTGAAGGGCTTAGAAAGCTCCATTTTATAGAAAAAAGATAGGATTATTTGTTAAAATTCAAGGTTTTTGACTAATTATTGAAGCTTTTTTAAGTATTCAGGCGTTTTTATTATAGCCCAAACGCCTTTCTTCAAAATACCTCAACTATTGAAAATTATTGTTTTAAAAATTATGTCATTTTTCAGTGTTTTTGACCATTTATTTGTTAAAATGTCTCATTTTTTACAGATTTTAAAGATAAACTCATCTTTGCACTAAAAAGGCGTTAGCCTATTCGGAGACGAAATACACAAAAACAAAAAACCCACCGGTAAGGTGGGTTTTAGAGGTCCCGAGCGAACTAACCGCGCTGCACCTCAAATACACGCCATGTTCTTAATTGCTTAATTATCACAAACATAAGCTTTTTCTTAGTGCAACCAAAAGCAGTCAAAAGCAAAGGAAGTGTTCAAATGTTTTACCCCATGTTTTACCCGTAAA
>CAZRNW010000757.1:0-1777 GCA_964601535.1 uncultured Flavobacteriaceae bacterium | reverse complement strand
AAATGGTTCTTGAATCAATTTTACTGGTGACACGGAAAGCAATACGTGCAGGGAAGTTAGCTTTGATAGTTCCTGTAATAATATTTACACTCGGCCTTTGTGTAGCAATGATTAAGTGAATACCAACGGCGCGAGCTAATTGCGCTAAACGGGCAATTGGTGTTTCTACTTCTTTGCCTGCAGTCATAATTAAATCCGCAAACTCATCCACCACCAAAACAATGTATGGTAAATATTTGTGACCATCGTTAGGATTTAATTTCCTGTTGACGAATTTTGCGTTGTACTCTTTAATATTTCTTACCTGCGCATCTTGTAACAAACCATAACGCGCATCCATTTCAATACACAATGAATTCAACGTATGAATTACTTTCGTATTATCAGTGATGATAGCGTCTTCTGAATTCGGTAATTTCGCTAAGAAGTGACGTTCAATTTTATTGAATAAAGTTAATTCCACTTTCTTCGGATCCACCAATACAAATTTAATTTGAGCCGGATGTTTTTTGTAGAGTAAAGAAACTAATACTGCATTTAATCCGACTGATTTACCTTGTCCGGTTGCACCCGCCATTAAAAGGTGAGGCATCTTTGCTAAATCGGCGATGAAAATTTCGTTGCTGATGGTTTTTCCTAATGCAATCGGTAAATCGAAAGTTGAATTATTAAATTTCTCTGATGCTAAAATATTCCGCATCGGAACCATCTCCGGATTTTGATTTGGTACTTCAATACCAATGGTTCCTTTACCGGGAATAGGAGCAATTATACGGATACCAAGCGCCGCTAAACTTAAAGCGATGTCATCTTCCAGGTTCTTAATTTTAGAAATACGTACGCCGGCTGCAGGAACAATTTCGTATAAAGTTACAGTCGGACCAACCGTCGCCATGATTTTATCAATCTCGATGCCGTAATTTTTTAATGTGGCGATGATGCGGTCTTTGTTCTGAACTAATTCTTCCTGATTTACTTTCGAGTGCTGATTACCGTAATCATTTAATAAATCGTAATGCGGGAATTGATAATTGCCTAAATCGAGAGTAGGGTCGTATTCACCGAATTCCTCAACCAATTGCGCGGCTTTATTTTCATCTTCTAAAACATCTTCTTTCGGTCCTGTTTCAATGGAGAATTCAGGTTCGCCTTCTGTTTTATTTTCTGTTGAAGTTTCTTTATTTAAATCAAGAGCAATTGGTTCTTCTTTTATTTCAGTTACCGGTTCTTCTTTCTTTTCTTCAACCAAAGGTGTTTCAACAACTGAATTCTTTACCTCAAAATTGAGTGCTTCAGCTTCTTCCTGCTCAGTTAATTTTTCTTCTTTACTTTCGTTAACATAGAAAATAGTTTCTGCTTTTTCTTCTGCTACAACTTCTTCTTCAGTTTCTAATTCGGGATCCGTTGCAACTTCTTCCATTTTTCGCTCAGGTAATTTAAAGGAGAGGTTTATACTCAACACCAAAAACGTGAGCATCGAAAATGCCAATAAAGCAAGTAAACCTATAGAGCCGACGTAATTACTAATCTCCTGATTCAAAACATAACCAAATCCACCACCAAGGAAAAACCATTTGTCGTGGAAAATAAACGCGAGAGTCAATGAACTCCACACCATCAGGAATAACCACTTTGCATTGAAGGCTTGTGGTTTTAAATAGGATTTACCAAGTAATTTTTGCAAGCCGTACATAACAAGTACAGGAACAAAAAGGAAAGATGAAACACCAAACCATTTGTGCATGAACTGATGTGATACTAAAGCGCCTAATTTCCC
>CAZRNW010000756.1:0-1778 GCA_964601535.1 uncultured Flavobacteriaceae bacterium | reverse complement strand
GTACTGAAATTATGCTTTACACTGACCCAGACCATTCTTTTGTTTGCTGTTTGTCCTCTCTTAATTTGGTTAAATGGGACGAATGGAAAGATACTGACACGGTAGAAGTTTCAGTTAGATTCCTAGATGCAGTTCTTGAAGAATATATTAAAAAATCAGAGAAAGTACCAGGACTAGAAGCCTCGCGTAGATCGGCCATAAAAGGAAGAGCTATCGGAATCGGCGTTCTTGGTTGGCATACGTTACTGCAAACTCGAATGATTCCATTTGATAGCTTTGATGCTATGATGTTAAATGCTGAAATATTTAGACGCCTTAAAGATAAGGCTGAAATGGAAAGTATTAACCTAGCTGTAGAGCTTGGCGAACCAGAATGGTGCAAAGGACACGGTCGCAGGAACACTCATTTATTGGCCATAGCGCCTACTGTGTCAAACTCCACTATTTCTGGTGGACACAGTGCTGGAATTGAGCCAATTGCTGCAAATATTTTCTCACAAAAGAGTGCAAAAGGTACATTTATCCGTAAAAATATTACTTTAGAGAAATATTTAAGAGAATTAGGACAGGATACTCCAGAAGTATGGAAGTCTATTAACGAACAATCTGGTTCCGTGCAGCACTTGAAGTTTTTGGACGATAAAGCTAAGGAAGTTTTCTTGACTGCTCGTGAAATTAATCAATATGCTATCATTAAACAAGCTGCTCAGCGTCAAAAATGGATAGATCAAGGACAAAGTGTCAATTTATTCTTCGGTGCCAATGCAGACCCTAAATATATCCATGGCGTTCACCTTTTGGCTTGGCAAGAAGGCTTAAAATCATTGTATTATTTTAGGACAGAAGGCGTTATACGGGGCGATTTGGCTTCCAGATCCAAAGATGAGTGCGCCGCTTGCGAAGCTTGACATAGTCGATAAATAAGGTATACTATCTTTATGGGTAATATCATTTATGTCGATCTTGACGATACTATTGCGAATTTTTTAGGATCAGAAGTCTTCAATGATGGCTTCGATGTCGCCTATATGTATGAGCCAGGATTCTTTCGCTCTTTAAAACCCATCGAAGGTGCTCAAGTAGCTGTTCGCCAATTACTTCGCATGGGATACGATGTTCAAATTCTAAGTCAACCAGTTGCAGAAAGTGCCCATTCTTACTCTGAAAAAGTAGAATGGATAGGTATATATTTTCCAGACCTTATTAATAAGATAAATTTAACGCAAGACAAGGGATTGTTTAAAGGTGATTATTTAATAGATGATAATTTACCTAAATGGAAGAATAAATTTGAAGCAAATGGCGGCAAGTTTGTTCACTTTCAATATTTGGAAGATCACAGAACGAACTGGGAAGAGATTGTTGAATTTTTTAAAAAGGAGATTCCCGATGGATCTGAAACCACTTGAAAGATTTCTAAATCTTGAACAAGGATTCAAGCTCACTAAAATTGTATCCAAAAGACCCAATTCCCTCATAGGTGTTGGCCAATTTGAAGTTGGCGATTTTAGTTTACATGAATATCCAGCTACAGATAAGAATCCAGAACAGGTGGGAGCGTATATCGCTGGCAATGGTTTTAGTTTTATGGTAACTAGTCCAATCGTTAAAATTATAGATCACGATGAATATTCTACAACTTTTGAAACCGAAGGTGGAGTTTATAGGTTGGAGAAATATGGATAATAATTACCCTATTTTTCATTTAAAGTTGCATAAATGTAAATGTGGTCATGTGTTGCCTATCAAAGACATGGAAATGAAAATGGGCGGATTAC
>CAZRNW010000755.1:0-1778 GCA_964601535.1 uncultured Flavobacteriaceae bacterium | reverse complement strand
ACGCTTACATATCCGCCTTCAGTGTGTCTTAATTTTTGTTCTTGTGAAGAATAAATCTTCTTAAATTCGTCGGATAGATATTGTTCCGGTAAAAAACCAAATACATCATTATTAAATTCAACAATATTTTTCAGACTTCTGTAATTTGTATCTAAAACTTCAGCTTTAAAGTTTTGTTCAAGGCTAAAGGCCCGTTCATTTAATATTTCGTTTTTCTCCGGATTTTTGAGGGACGGAAGAATACTAAATTGCTGCACATTGGCATTTCTCCAGCGGTAAATACTTTGTTTGCCATCGCCCACAATTAAATTAAAGCGGCCATTTGCCAAAGCATTATCAACTAAAGGCAAAAGATTTAACCATTGCAGTGTAGAAGTGTCCTGAAATTCATCAAGTAAATAATTATTATATCTTTCCCCTAAACGTTCGTAAATAAAAGGTGCAGGCTCTTCAGAAACAACTTTCGCAATTTTTGAATTGAACTCTGAAATGAAAACAATTTGTTCTTCCATTCTGAATTCTTCACTTATCTGCTGAAGTTCGTTAACAAGAATAATGGAATAAATATTTTTTTCCAATAAACTGAAAAGACTAAAACGAACAGCATTAGCTTCAATAAAATTTATTGTTTCGGAGGCAATTGCGTTTAGTTGCTGTGAAATACTATCAATTGCCGCATTTTCTGACACAGTATTTTTATTATTGTTCCATTTATTTCTGGCAACAGCATCTTTTAAACGGGAACCGGTTAACTCTGAAATATCTTTGTAAAGAAAGTCGGCCCATTTCCTGAATACATTTTGCGGGCCTGTATTGGTATAATTAAATTGCGCGTCTGAAAGATTTTTATTTTTTATTAATCGCAGGGCTTCTTCGCCTTTTTCTTTAATGTGTTTTTTAAATGAAGAAGTGAAAGCATACAAATCCTTTTGAATTTTTTTTAATTCATCGGCGCTAAATTTTTTTAATTTTTGCAGATTAATCTCAGCATCTTCTTTCTGGATGATTCCGGTAAACTCAAGTAATTTTTTTTCCGGGTCCCAGGCATTATTTTCTTCTGCATTATCTGAAGAATACTTAACCAGTAAATCTGTAAGCTCTGCACTATCGCCAATTTTGGCCATTAAACCGGAAACTACTTTCCTGTAAAAATCTGCCGTATTGGTTTCAATACTAAAATTTACAGGCAGTTTTAAATCAAACGCAAATGTCTTTACTATTTTATGGGTAAAGCTGTCGATGGTGCTAATGGAAAAATCTGAATAATTGTGCAGAATCTCATTTAAATTGAGTTTAGCGCGTCTTATTATTGTTTCCTTATCGATAGCAGCCTCCTTACTTATTAATGCAATTAAAGAAGCTGCTTTTGGGTTTTGAGTTGAAATAAGTTTGAGTGCATCAATTATCCTCAGCTTCATTTCAGCCGCGGCTTTGTTGGTGAAAGTAATGGCCAGAATTTTTTTGTAAGCTACTGGCCGCGGTGATTCATCGCTTAGAGAAATTTTAAGATATTCCTTTACAAGGGTAAACGTTTTACCGCTTCCGGCTGAGGATTTATAAACGACGAAGTTTTTTGTCATTATGGATTGCACTGAAGGGTACTTGTTCTCCTTCAGTGTAAAAATAAAAAACCCCGTGGTTTTAGCACGGGGTTTTTATGATATGATATCAATATTATTCGCCTTCTTCTTCTTCGCCTGTTACTTTAGGCTTGTTAGTTGGAGCTGTTTTAGGAGCATTAGGGTCGTTATAATCCCAACTTACAATTCCGAATACCG
>CAZRNW010000754.1:0-1786 GCA_964601535.1 uncultured Flavobacteriaceae bacterium | reverse complement strand
AAATTAGATTGAAAGGAAACTTATGGCAACGAGAAATATTAGAAAATTAAAACGATGGATTACAGACGGTCGCACAAATGATAAAAAAGGAAAACCGTTTAGTGAGAAATATGGTGTAAAACATAATGGAAATATCGGAAGTTTTACGAAAGCAGAAAACCAATTGAAGAAAATTATCGGAGAGTGAAATGAGTGAGAAGAAGTTTCTACCGAGGGTGCGAGTTCCACTAGCTTCGGAATTTTTACGAGAAAATAATCCATTAATTTCTCCTCATCCAATTGGTGAAGAATACCTCTCACTTGAAGAACACAACCATTTAATCGCACAGGCGAAAGCTGAGGCGTTTGAGGAAGCGGCAGACGAAGCGGTTTGCACCGACGCAATAAATTTACAACCAAAGCGAAACGATTGTGAATACGCTGTGGTGCGGTTAATGCAAAAACATAAAATGTATATGTATAATGCATCTAGTGAAAATTTAGTCAAAGATATTGGTAACCTGATTGCACAGGCGAAAGCTGATGCTTTTGAAGATGCAGCCTTAATGTTAAATACATGTCCTTTTGAAACCAGAAGTGCCGCGAGACGTGTAATGTTAGAAAAAGCGTTAGAACTTCGTGGCGACAGGAAGGATAATAATGATACAAACTAAATTAGGAAAGATCAGATCTGTATATTTTGGATATGGTGGATACGATGATGCTATGTTCGGAATAACATTTCAATTAGGTAATGATGGTTGGGGAGTGTTTGATTTT
The DNA here is from genome assembly GCA_964601535.1 of uncultured Flavobacteriaceae bacterium. Lineage (GTDB taxonomy): Bacteria > Bacteroidota > Bacteroidia > B-17B0 > Aurantibacillaceae > JAHEYG01. The sequence goes on along the minus strand of CAZRNW010000754.1, from coordinate 1,027 downwards.
CGGGGAGCATGGGAACGTGATATTGATACTCTAGATAAAAATACAGCGGAAAAACACGTAATGAATATCTATAATGTGTGGTATGGGATTTTAAACATAATGCATGACGCTAAAGTAAAATCAATAAACGATTTAATTGATATTCCAGTTGAAGTTACATTCAATGATCAAGACCAATTAACTTCCTGGAGAGTATTGAAGTAGGTATTATAATGAGTACAAAAGATTATGTTATTTATGTACCAAAATATGATATGATTTTGATATCACATTTAGAAGGATTATGGTTTGAAGGAGATCCAAAAACTCCAAAGAAGATTCGACCTTTTGTAGAAAAAGAAATTCAAAAAGGTAAGTATAGAGTAATTGGAGAATTTTAAATGAAAGATAATTTTCCACCAAGAGTTTTGCGATGGGAGCATACACCGGAAGGAACTACATTAGATTTTGAAAAGAAACATGATATATTTTTAAGTTCAGAAAAAATTTGTTCAGGTCGGAATTATAAACATACAGACGAATATCTTTCATTGAAAGAACACAATTATCTAATGCTACAGTTAGAGGCTGAGACATTTGAAAACGTTGCACATTTAACGAATCGATTTAATTGTGCAAATAGTTTAAAAAATTATTTACTTAAAAAAGTAGCCGACCTTCGTAAAACAACAGATGAATTATCATTTAATTTAAGTGAAGTTACATCCGAAGAACTAAAGGGATTACCAGAAGAATGATTATTAACAGGAGGTATTAAAAATGAGTAGAAGTGATTATTTAGAAGAAGGTGATTACTACGATCTTTATCGAACAAACGTCGAGAGAACTATCACAAGTAAGAAAGAACAAAAGATTTTGAAAGAGCTTGCTCAATTAATGGATGCTATGCCAGAGAAGAAGTTGATAGCTAATGAGCTTATCAATGAGAAAGGCGAATGTTGTACAATCGGAGTGTTCTGTACAGCTAAGAACATCGATGTTACAGGTATTGATGTTGGTGATGAAGATTAAGTTGGAAGAGATGATG
>CAZRNW010000753.1:0-1786 GCA_964601535.1 uncultured Flavobacteriaceae bacterium | reverse complement strand
CTGGCACGAATTACATATTGAAAGCGTTGGTGAATTGTTATACGCTTGTAACGAAAACCGTTTGGTGGATTTAAAAGGTTTCGGAACAAAAACGCAAGATAGTATAAAACAAAACATTGAGTTCTCATTAAATAATTCAGGTAAATTACATTATGCGAATGCCGAAAAGATTGCAAATGCTCTATTAACTTCACTGAAAAAAGTGAAAGGTGTTTTTGAAGAGGTTTCCTTTACCGGAGAACTCAGAAGGAAAAATGATGTTATTACAAAAATAGAATTGCTTTGTTCGGTTACAGATTTCGACAGGGCAAAAACAGGTTTAGGTAATGCAGGCTATGAAGAGGATCCGGAAATCGAAAACACTTTTGTTTCAAAAAATGCTGCTTGTCCGGTTTATATTTACCTTTGTGAAACGGAAAATTTTTACAAAGAACTTTTTTTAACTACGGGCTCGGCTGATTTCGTGAATGATTTTCTGGAAGTGGAAATGGAATCCCCTGCTTCAGAAGAAGAAATTTTTGAGTCGTTAAATCTTCAATACGTTGAACCCGAATTAAGGGAGTCACAAAATATTATTAGTCTGGCTGAGCAAAATAAAATCCCAACACTTGTTGAATACAAAGATTTAAAAGGGGTTTTACACAATCACAGCACTTACAGTGACGGCATGCATTCACTCGAAGAAATGGCGGTGCATTGTAAAAATTTAGGTTTCGGATACTTAGGTATATGCGATCACTCACAATCTGCTTTTTATGCGCAGGGATTAAAACCGGAAACCGTTTTGGTTCAGCAAAAAGAAATTGAAAAACTGAATAAACAATTAGCGCCTTTCAAAATTTTTAAAGGCATTGAAAGTGATATTTTAAATGATGGCAGTCTGGATTACCCTGAAGAAATCTTAAAGAGCTTTGACTTTATTGTTGCCTCTGTTCATTCCAATTTAAAAATGACAGAAGAAAAAGCCAATGAACGTTTAATAAAAGCGATTGAAAATCCATACACTACAATTTTGGGTCACCCTACGGGAAGATTATTATTAGCGAGACAAGGTTACCCCATCAATCATAAAAAAATAATTGATGCCTGTGCCGCGAATGGTGTAATTATAGAATTGAATGCGCACCCTTACCGTTTGGATATCGACTGGACATGGATTCCTTATTGCTTAGAGAAAGGCGTGAAAATTTCGATTAATCCCGATGCCCATCAAAAAGAAGGATACACAGATATGCATTACGGCATTAATTCTGCAAGAAAAGGGATGCTAGATAAATTGAATTGCTTTAACGCAATGAGTTTAGATGAAATTGAAAAGTATTTTGCCGCCCGAAAGAGCTCAATTAAATAATTAAGCCATTCGACGATTCGGCAATTTGACAATTTTTTAATATATTTATAAATAACAACCTAAACTTTATCATTGCCGAATTGACTCATTGTCGAATCGTCACATTAAAAAAATGCCGATAATTAACTCCATAGCATCCTGGCTCATGAAAAAGCGGCTTCATCAGATTGAGCTTTTCGTGAAATATCCGCATGATGTACAGGAAGAATGGATGCACCGCTTAATTAACGAAGCGAAAGATACAGAATTCGGAAAACGTCATCATTTCAGTGCCATAAAAAGCTATACACAATTTAAACGTAATATTCCATTACAGGATTACGAAAGTTTAAAACCTGCCATTGAATTAACGCGGCGCGGTGCTCAAAATTTATTGTGGCCGGGTGAAATAAAATGGTTTGCCAAAAGCAGCGGCACTACCAGCGCCGACGATGA
>CAZRNW010000752.1:0-1789 GCA_964601535.1 uncultured Flavobacteriaceae bacterium | reverse complement strand
AAAAGCCGCCCCATCCCAAAGGCAGCTTTCTCGCAAAACAAACTAACAAAACTTACCAGGTATTAATGTTAAGCTATATTATGAGCCGTGGTAAGGAATTCTTATACAACTATACGCCCGCTAAAAAGGAAAGGTTGGGTGGGGTTCAGGAAATTAATTTGTTAAAATGTGCCTTCGGCTACTCTCAGGCACCGGAGATTTTGCGCTAAATTACTATCTACAGAATCGGTGGCTGAGCGGAGTCGAAGCCAACGAAAAAAGCAGCCCCATCCCAAAAGCTGCTTTTTTCTGCGTGTTTATTTCTAAACAAGCTTTTTATTCACTTAATAACCTTTACGGCAGGTGATTTTAAAAGGTTGGGTTAATATTTAAAAAAAAACTGAGCTGAGCCGGCCGAACAATTATTTATAGGCTACCACTACAAGGGCGTCACCGTCAACAGGCAGACTATTTGTACCATTATAAACATTGCATTTAAAGTGGATATGCAATTTCTTGGTTTTCTGACCAATTTCATTGGTATGATAATCAGATGCTGAAATTATCTTAAAATAACTGCTGGCAGGCTGTAAACTGCTATTAGAAGTATATTCAGTACCGCCGGCATCCGTCCATTTTACCACAATATTTGAATAAGCCATTGGGTTAGATAATGGAACATTTCCGATAACCAAATAATTGGTTGTGCAAAGAGTACTGTTTGATGTAATATAATTAAAGTTAGCGATGGCTGTATCGTTCATCGCGTCAATTACACGTAATGATACGGGATATCTTCCGGCAGCAGAATAACTATGGGTAGGGGAAGGACTAGAAGAATTATTACCATCTCCTAAATCCCAATAAAAATTGTAAGGCGGAACACCAATGGTTGAATTGGTAAATGTTGCATTTAAAGAAGAAGTACCGGTTACGGTAACCGTTGTTTTACAATAAGTATCCGATGGACCAATATTCTGAACATTACTTACCGTATTGGCACATAAAGAACTGTCGGTACTTGTTAAGCTTACAGTATATTCACCCGGATGCGCATAAGTATGTGAAGGGTTTTTCTGAGTCGATGTGTTTCCGTCGCCAAAATCCCATAAATAGGACAAGGCATTTTTGTTGAATAAAGAATAAAAATAGACGTTATAAGAAACAGGAGTAGGGTTGCCTGCGTAATAAGGATAATACATATACGTAAAAGCAGTATCGGCACCCGAAGGGCCATTCGTTGTACTATAGCGGTGATCGTTTATTTCAATTTTAATGCTATTCGGACAATTAGTACAATTGCCTTGTTTTAATTCTGCAGCAAAACCATAAACACCAACAGTGCTTTGGCTGTAACTTGAAAACATATAATAATCATTAACGCCTGCGTCAATCCTAACGCTTGAACCATTCACGTTTCCGCTGAAATAAAATTGCGGGTCATTACCTTCTTCAGCTTCGGGTAAAGGTTTCTTTTTGCAGGCATTCAGTAAGCCAATTGTAATTAAAGCAATAACTAGTACGTGTATCTGTTTCATTTTTTCTTTTCTCAATAATATAATAAAATGATGAAGTGTGGTGCGAGCCTCTACTTCATTATTTTTTAAATAAATCGTAACATAAACTCAATTTAAATCCTGTATTTCTGTCGAAATTATTTGTTTTAAAGAAGCTGTTGTTTTTTGTATCCACTAAACCATAAAAGAATTCTGCATTGGCGCTTAAGCCTTTGTAAATTTTACGGCGGTAAGAAACAGCTAACTGTAAATCGTAAGGACTAAATCCTTGCACATAACCCGATTCTTTGGTT
>CAZRNW010000751.1:0-1790 GCA_964601535.1 uncultured Flavobacteriaceae bacterium | reverse complement strand
ATGCTCAGCTTTTAGCAGGAGATAAAGGCAAAAAAGTTATTATTGATTTAGCTTTGCCTGCAGATGTTGATAAAAACGTTTTATTAGCTAATAGCATCCATTACATTAATATCAGCTCTTTAAAAGAGCAAGCCGAAAATAACCTTCAGTTACGTCAGAATGAAATTGGTAAATGCGAAACTATTATTAATTCGAAACTGGAAGAATTTAAATCGCTTTATAACGAAAGAAAAATTGAATTGGCATTTGGTGAAATTCCTAAACAGGTAAAAGCTATAAAAGATTTAGCATTGAACGAAGTGTTTTTGAAAGAGGTTAATTCGCTTGACGATAAAAGTAAGGAAGTGCTAGATAAAGTTTTAAGTTACGTAGAGAAAAAATACAATGCTGTAGCGATGAAAACAGCAAAAGATGTTTTGTTGAATAAGGAGCAGGAATGAAAGTTATAATCGGCACACGGGGAAGCGATCTGGCGCTGTGGCAGGCTAACTACACCAAAAGTTTATTGGAAAAAAATGGTTGCACAGTTGAAGTAAAAATTATTTCAACCTCGGGTGACCGTAACCAGGAATGGAATACCGGCTTTGATAAACTGGAAGGAAAAGGTTTTTTTACTAAAGAATTAGAAGAAGAATTATTAGCCGGCACGATTGATTTAGCTGTGCATTCGCATAAAGATTTGCCAACTATAAGTCCTGAAGGATTGATTATTGCAGGCGTTTCTATGCGTGAAGATCCTTCCGAGTTATTGCTCATCCGAAAGGAATCGGTAGACGAAAGTAAAAAATTCTCATTAAAAGAAAATGCAATTGTCGGCACATCCTCTGCGCGCAGGAAATCACAATTACTTGCATTCAGACCGGATGTTGAATTAAAAGATTTACGCGGTAATGTTCCAACAAGAATAAAAAAACTAAGCGAAAAACAATACGATGCGATTTTGATTGCCGCAGCTGGTGTGGCAAGATTGAATTTGGACTTGGATGAATTTCATTCCGAAAAATTATCACCTTATGAAATTGTCCCGGCACCGGCACAAGGTGTTTTGGCCTGGCAGATTAAGGAAACCAATGATAAACTTTTAAATGTTATCGATAAAATAACCGATTTAGATGTCTTGATTAAAACAAATATTGAAAGGCGAGTATTAAATTTATTCGATGGCGGTTGTTCTTTACCATTGGGAGTTTATATTGAAAATGAACAAGACCACGAAGACCGTTACAAATTTAAAGCATGGATAAGCCACGCCGATAACTGGAACTCACAACCCCGTCAATTGTATTTTGAAACTTATCATACCGCCGATTTACCGGAAAGGATTGTGGAGCATATTCAGAATCTGAAGCCGAAAAAAGTTTTTATTACAAGAAATTTAAAAGAGAAAGATTATTTGAGCAGGGCCCTGAAAGGATTAAATTTCAATATAGAAGGAAAGAGTTTAATAGAGTTCAAACAAATAACCATTAAGGAATTACCACAAACAGATTGGATTTTTTTCAGCAGCAAACATTCGGTAAAATATTTTTTTAGTCAAAAACCCGTTATTGGAAAAGCAAAAATGGCATGTGTTGGTAAAGCCACTGCTGATGAATTGAGAAATTGTGGCCATAGAGCAGAATTTATCGGTCAAAGCACCGATACCAAATTAATAGGCAAGCAATTTGCGGCTAAAGTAGGCAATGCTAAAGTTTTATTTCCTGTTGCAAGGGAAAGTATGCAAAGCATCCAAAACCAATTTCCGAAAAGGGATAATGCAATTAATCTTGTAGTTTATGCAACATTGAAAC
>CAZRNW010000750.1:0-1795 GCA_964601535.1 uncultured Flavobacteriaceae bacterium | reverse complement strand
GTGGCCGCTGATAAAAAACTTAATGGCAATACCTATGTACAAACGCATGTACATTGCCCACATGAAAACATTAATGAACGAAAATATCGCTACGGGAACTTATTCGGTTTACGCCCAAGCGGCGCAAGCCATTGTGGATACTGCAGTGTTTTCCGATCCCTATAAACTTTGCACTTATGCACAGTTTCAAGTCAGTTTAACAAATACTGTTGTATTAGGAACTAAAACTGTTCCGCCAATTATTCCGTTTATGAATGCGCGATTAACAAATCTGAATGCAACACTTGAATTTTTACAGGTAGCTCCAACTCTTACTAATATTTTAGCTTCTAATACAAGTCCAAGCGTATCATCTAATGTTTTTATTACTGCTGATGTAACAAACGCTACTGCTGTTTATATTGGTTACCGCTATTCGAAAATGGAGCGTTTCCGCCGTTACCAAATGTTCGATGATGGTTTAAACGGAGATGGCGGGGCAGGAGATGGTAAGTATGGTTTATCGGTGCCTGTAAATAGTTTACAGGTGCAGTATTTTATTTATGCCGATAATAATAATGCAGGTATTTTTTCACCGGCCAGAGCTGAGCATGATTATTATACTTTAAATGCTTTAGGTACTCCGGCAGCGGGACAGGTATACATAAATGAATTCTTAGCGGATAATGTTTCTGATGTAATGAATGAGAGCTCGCAGTATCAGGACTGGATTGAATTGTATAATGCAAGCTCTCTGCCTTTGGATTTATCCGGTTCTTTTCTGACTGATAATTTTTCTGTACCAAATAAATTTCAGATTCCTTCAGGAACTGTTATTCAGCCAAATGACTTTCAAATTTTTTGGGCCGATGAAAATCCAAGTACTGCATTTTATCCGCATTGTAATTTTAAACTTTCAGCCGGTGGTGAACAATTAATGTTATCCAGCATTACAGGTGTGGTGTTAGACAGTATTACTTTCGGTCCGCAAACTGCTAATAAATCTTTAGCACGTTGTCCGGATGGAACCGGTTCATTTACTTTGGCAACTTCTACAACTTTTAAAGCAACGAATTGTGCGGTTGGTGTGAATGAATTAAATAAAGATGCAGCTGCTTTCCGTATTTATCCTAACCCCGCTAATGATTATTTTGTTGTGAAAAATAATCTTGCTAAAAATGAGTCACTTGAAATATTTAATATGCTGGGTGAAAGTATTTATAAAACTTCCTTTTCCGGAAGTACATCAGTTAATACCCGAAGCTGGGAAGCAGGTGTTTATTTTGTAAGAAGCGGTTTGGGGACTAAGAAGCTGGTTATTTCAAAATAATTTAATCTTCGAAATAATAAACCTTAATAAAAGCTACGTCTTTCAGAAAATCAATTTTAGTAATCGAAATCCTGTTTACTTTAACGCCAATCCTGGCTTCAATGTCTAATATTAATTCACTTCTTCTTTCGGGTTTTATTAATTCAATGTTTTCATAAATAATTTGTCTGGCTGCTTCCTTTTTCATTAGAATATTGCTTTCCAGTAGATAAGTCAGCAATACAATAAAGCCATTAGAGCAGCAAATAAAGACAAATTCATAGTAATACTCGATGTCTTCTAGCTTTATTACTGCAGTCATTAAACCTATTGCAATTACTAAAAACAGATAGGTCATGTCTTTAATGCTTAGGTCTTCAGTACGGTAACGAAGCATCCCGAATACAGCAAACAAACCAAAGGCGGCACCCATGCTTAGTTTTACTTTATTCAGAAAGAAACACATGAGAAAAATAATGAGGTTAAAAATAAAATAGGTAAAGAAAA
>CAZRNW010000749.1:0-1797 GCA_964601535.1 uncultured Flavobacteriaceae bacterium | reverse complement strand
TCTTCCTCCTCCCATTGGTATTTTCTCACATGCAATCTTTCCAGTCCGCAGTCAAATAACTCTTTGCAGATTTCAATTTCACCGTTCAGATGTCCCGGATGGGTAACTATAATCAGTCTCTCCATTATAAATATAACTCGGCACCTTTTTGTTTAAACTCTTCTGATTTTTCTTTCATGCCTTCTTCTAATGCCACACCATCGGCTAAAGCATTTTCTTCAGCGTATTTCCTAACATCCTGCGTAATTTTCATACTGCAGAAATGCGGACCGCACATTGAACAGAAGTGTGCGATTTTTGCCCCTTCAGCCGGTAATGTTTCATCATGAAATTCACGTGCTGTTTCAGGATCCAACGATAAATTAAATTGATCGGCCCAACGGAATTCAAAACGTGCTTTGCTTAATGCGTTATCTCTGTATTGAGCACCCGGATGTCCTTTTGCTAAATCAGCTGCATGTGCTGCTAATTTGTAAGTGATAACACCGTCTTTCACATCTTTTTTATTCGGTAATCCTAAATGTTCTTTTGGTGTTACATAACATAACATCGCAGTTCCGTACCAGCCAATCATCGCTGCACCAATGGCAGATGTAATATGATCGTAACCCGGAGCAATGTCAGTTGTTAGCGGACCTAATGTATAAAACGGAGCTTCATCACATTCTTTCAATTGCTTCTCCATGTTTTCTTTAATGAGATGCATTGGCACGTGGCCCGGACCTTCAATCATGGTTTGTATATCATGTTTCCATGCAATTTTTGTGAGGCGGCCTAAAGCTTCCAGTTCTCCGAATTGTGCTTCGTCGTTAGCATCGGCAATAGAGCCCGGACGTAAACCGTCTCCCAATGAAAATGCTACGTCGTATGATTTCATGATATCACAAATTTCTTCGAAGTTCGTGTATAAGAAATTTTCTTTGTGATGAGCAAGACACCATTTTGCCATAATAGAACCGCCGCGTGAAACAATTCCGGTTACTCGTTTTGCTGTAAGCGGAACATAACGTAATAAAACGCCCGCGTGAATGGTAAAATAATCCACACCTTGTTCGGCTTGTTCAATTAATGTGTCTTTAAATAATTCCCAGGTTAATTCTTCAGCTTTACCATTTACTTTTTCTAAAGCCTGGTAAATCGGAACGGTACCAATTGGAACCGGGGAGTTTCTTAATATCCATTCGCGTGTTTCGTGAATATTTTTTCCGGTGGATAAATCCATAACGGTATCAGCGCCCCAGCGTGTGGCCCAAACCATTTTCTCAACTTCCTCTTCAATACTTGAACTAACAGCAGAATTTCCGATGTTCGCATTTATTTTTACAAGGAAATTCCTTCCGATAATCATTGGTTCTGTTTCGGGATGATTAATATTATTGGGAATAATGGCACGGCCCATGGCGATTTCTTCGCGTACAAATTCAGGTGTAATAAATTTTAAAGGTGTTCTTGCACCAAAGTTTTCGCCCTTATGTTGCTTCCATAATGCATCATTCGATTTAAATAATTCTTCGATACGTAAATTTTCGCGGATGGCAATGTATTCCATTTCAGGCGTAATGATTCCTTTTTTCGCATAATGCATTTGTGAAACATTACAACCTTTTTTTGCTTTTAAAGGATTAGCCAAATGTCCGAACCGCAATTCATCCAAAGATTTATCATTTAAACGCTTTATGCCATATTCGGAAGAGATTGAATTTAATTGTTCAACATCTCCGCGGTCTAATATCCATTTTTCACGGATGCGGGGTAAACCTTTTTTTACATCTATTTGTGTAGTTGTATCGGTATACG
>CAZRNW010000748.1:0-1800 GCA_964601535.1 uncultured Flavobacteriaceae bacterium | reverse complement strand
TCTTCATCATTTATTTTCAGAGCCTCAATCGTTTTTCCATCATTAGAAATTGTACCAATTGATTTAAGAAGCTGTCCGTCGAAATAAACTTCCGACGCTCCCAGTTGATCGATAATTAAAGAAAAAATATTTTTTTCTAAGCCCGGTTTTAATTTAAAATACATTTTATACCAGGCAATACCGTTAAATTCCACACGGTTTTTTCTGTCTTCGGCATCTTTATCCTCGTCTTCCTCGTCAAGCAGGTACATACAGGTTTGGCTAATCACCTTGTAGCCTGTATCACTTTTAGAATTTAGTTTGATAGATGAATTGTCGTAACTAAAGTATAACCAATTGGCTTCAATATTATTGTTTTGATGCGAACCTCCAAAGCTGATATGAGGACCTTTGTGCCGCTCAATAATATTTTTGTAATCTAAAGTATTAATTAAAGAGTCATGTATACCGAAACCAATACAATAAGCGAAGAGCAGAAAAATAAAAAATATTTTTTTTCTTTTATTCATTATCTGATTCTATCGGCACTTCTAACCAAATCTTCATCTTTTTTGATGAACCAGCGCGCAAGGAATGCCAGTACTACATTAATTGCCGGAAGAAAGGAAATTGTTTTAAAATCAGTAACAGCCGGTATTTCGCCTGGCTTTATGAAATTCAATGTAAATAAACTTCCGATCAAAAATGCAGATAAAAGCATGATTAATTGTGCGAATTTCATTTGTTTTTTTCTTCGTTTGTATTTGGAAATGGTATAAAGTGATAATAAAATGATGATTCCGTTTAATGCAATGGGAACATAAATAAAAGGTTTTATCATTGTTTTAAGGCAACCCGGCATGAGGGTTAAAAGATATTTACTGTCGCCAATGTTAATCTGCGCAAAAGGAAAAAAGAATAACAAGAGCGACAAAGCCGCGATGGCAAGCAGGAATAAAGTTTGAACACGTTGAATCATAATTTAATCTCGTTTAAAAGTTCAGCTATTTTTTTATCTATTACAAATGTAAAATTACTTTCATTAATTTCTTTCAGCTTAAGCCAGCGAAAGGATTGTGCCCCTTCTTTTTTTTCAAAATCAAAAACCTTATGGGTTGTTTTAAATTTCATCGGTTCCAATGCCTTCACAAGATAATAAATACTTATTATTTGCGAATTAGTATTAAAAGCAGATGTCACAAAAAAATCGGTCGTGTAAAAATGACGTATAACTTCAACTTTTAAATTTAATTCCTCCTTGAATTCCCTCACCACACAATCCGATGTTCCTTCACCAAATTCTAAACCGCCGCCGGGGAATTTAGTAATCAATTTGCCTTTAATAAACTCATCGGAAACCAAAACATTTCCATTATCTGTCAGTATCCCATAAACCCTAACATTGAAATGTTTCATAGGATTTGAAGATACTAAAAAGCCCTGATTTGTTAAAATTAATTAGACCCCCGCCAATAGGGACTTACAGAAGGTTTGTATTCGGGAATAACGGGATTTTTAAGGTTTTTGCTTCAGGAAATAAGCATCAATACGTTGCTTTACATTTTCGCGGATGTTCATGTAAAAAAGACTGTATTCAATATTGTGAAAACTTTCGGATTCAACATACATATAATCTTTATTGCCCTTGTTTTTAGGACGGTGAACCCATAACAAACCTTTATCAGATATTTTAGCATCTGCTAACTTTTCATCAATCTTATCACAGCTTAAAGGCAAACTTCCTTTATTTAAATCGTATGAGGCATAAGTTGTATCTGTTTTCCATGTCAGAGGATTTGTGCAAACCAAAAGACCGGCATC
>CAZRNW010000747.1:0-1800 GCA_964601535.1 uncultured Flavobacteriaceae bacterium | reverse complement strand
AATAATTTATTAAAAGAAGGCGCATGGCTGATAATAGAACATGGTCCCGAAACAAAATTGAACGAGTTGCCTCATTTCTTTGAACAGCGGAAGTATGGTAATGTGAACTTCAGTTTCTTTAGGAACAGTTCCTAGATTCCTGTGGTTTCTGGGTTCCTGTTGTTTCTGGGTTTCTGGGTTCCTGTTGTTTCTGGGTTTCTGTTGTTTCTGGGTTTCTGTTGTTTCTGGTTGTTAGTTATTAGTTATTGAATTATATTTAAACTTTAGAAACCATAGAAACTTAGAAACAATAGAAACTTTTCAAACACGAATGTACACTATAGACACACACACCCACATTATTCCGAAACATCTCCCCGATTACGCAAAACAATTCGGATATGGACAATTTATTAAGTTAGATCATCACGCTCCCGGTCGTGCCTGGATGCTGCAAGGTGAAATGAAGTTCAGGGAGATTGTAGAAAATTGCTGGGATGCGGAAGTACGTATTAAAGAAATGGCTCAGCACAAAGCAGACATGCAGGTGATTTGTACCATTCCTGTTTTATTTAATTATTGGGCGAAAGCGAATGATGCTTTAATTACATCGCAGTTTTTGAATGATGATATTGCCGCTACCTGTAAAAAATACCCGGATAAATTTGTTGGTTTGTGTACAGTTCCTTTGCAGGATGTAAAATTAGCCGTGCAGGAATTAGAACGCTGCATGAAAATAGGATATAAAGGCGTGCAGATTGGAAGTAATGTAAATAACAAAAATTTAAGCGAGTCCGAATTTTTTGAATTCTGGGCTGCTTGTGAAAGATTGAACGCCGCCATATTGGTTCACCCTTGGCAAATGATGGGACAAGAGCACATGGGAAAATATTGGTTACCCTGGTTAGTGGGCATGCCTGCAGAAATTAGCCGCGCGGCTTGTAGGATGATTTTTGGCGGTGTGTTTGAAAAATCTCCGAAATTAAAAGTTTGTTTTGCACACGGTGGCGGAAGTTTTTTACCAACTATCAGCAGAATTGAACACGGCTGGGAATGCCGACCTGATTTAGTGGCTATTGATAACAAAGAAAACCCAAAAAAATATTTAGGAAAATTCTGGGTAGACTCCCATGTGTGCGACCATAAAATGTTACAATACGTTATTGATTTAATTGGTGCCGATAAAGTGATGCAGGGTTCTGATTATCCTTTTCCTTTAGGTGAAGCTGTGCCCGGGGAATTGGTGCGCTCTGCCCCGCTTGATGATAAAACCAAAAAGATTATCATGGGTGATGCGGCTAAGGTTTGGTTGGGTTTATAAGTTTAAATTTTGTAATTTAGATATGCAGATAAGTATACCAAATTCGGCAAAGCCATCCGTTTTTAGGTGTATTTGCCGACCTTTAGTCGGACTATAAACAAGTTACCAGTAATTGCGGCGACGAAATTTTTGTTTGACAAAAAACATGCGGACACTAATAATACTTTTATCACTTTTCGCTTCAACCTTGGCAATCGGACAAGTTTCTAAAATTCACATCAAAAAAGACGATTCCCCAGAACAAACTTATCTTGACACAGCATATTTCGACCTTAGGAAATTTGCGCTTTACTTAAAGGTTGACACATTGAAATATTTTGAAAATATTAAGCAGTATAAAGTAGAATACAAAAGCAAAAAAAAATCTGGGACATTACTTATTCAAGGTAATTCCTTTCCACAATCATTTAAAACTATGTTAGTAGACCTTCGCGTAAAGCGCATTGATTTTACTTTTTCAAACATTGAGTTAATTGAGGCCGGACCAAATAATAAGACAA
>CAZRNW010000746.1:0-1807 GCA_964601535.1 uncultured Flavobacteriaceae bacterium | reverse complement strand
ACCTAATTTAATATCCACCGCATCAACAGTTCCGTCGATTGGCGAAATAATTTTAGTCATGCGTAATTGTTCCTGAAGCGTTGCCATTTTTTTCTCCATGCTTTCTTTTTGGGTTTTTGCCTGGAGGAATTGTACTTCAGTTCCAATTTTCTGATCCCATAAAGATTTTTGTTTTTCGTAAAGCTGATTAACTAAATCTGCATTCGTTTGCAAATCGGATAAACTTTGCTGAATGGCACGGGCATCGGTTTCTGCTAATACTTGTCCTTTATTTACTTCATCACCAGGTTTCACATTTATTTTTGTAATGGTTCCCGGCATTTCTGCAGATAATGAAACATTTTCATCAGCGTCAACACGCCCCTGTACATTAATGTAGGTTTTAAAGATTTGTGGGACAACAGGGGCTGCATCCACCAAAATAAATTTATTGGCAGAATCACCTTCTAATTTGGCAATTTGCCCTGAAATGTTCGCCAGCTCAGTTTTTAATTCTGCTTGTTTTTGTTTAAGTGCTTCTAAGCTTTCGGGCTTATCGCCTCCTCCGCAGGAAGCAAGAATGATGAGTGATGATGCTGTGATGAAAAATAATTTTCCTGTTTTCATATATAAAAGATTGTAATTCATTTTTATTTAATATTTCCTGTTGCTTTTTCTAAATCTGTTTTTGCAATTATTAAATTATAAACTGCGTCTAAATAATTTGTTTCCGATTCTTTTAAAGCGGTTTCAGCAGTAATTAATTCAAGATTTGAACCGACACCTGCTTCGTATTTCTTTTTTACAGTTTCATAAATGCCTAGAGCCAATTCCTTGTTTTTCTTTTGAGACAACATAGAAGCATAAGCATTTTTATAGGCAATTGAACTGGAAGTAATTTCAAAATCAATAAACGATTTAGCCTGCGTAATGGTGTTCTCTGTTTTAAGAATATTGAGTTTCGCTTGCTTTATTTTGTAATATTTTTGTCCACCGCTAAAAATTGGGATATTGAGTGTTGCTCCGAAAATTCCGATTGGATACCATTTTTCTGCAGTATCAAAAAAATCGAATTTAGTTCGTTGAGCTTGTTCATTATAAGAAGCATAAGCAACGAGCGATGGCAAATATTGATATTTATACCTTTTCAATTCAATGTTATTTAATTTTAATTGTGATTGTAACAATTGATATTCATGTCTGGCATCGTAATTTGTTTTTGACTCAGCCAGCAAATCAATGTCCTGCAATTGTTCAGCTTTAATTTCGTCTGTTAAATTAATAGCTTGTTTTAAGTCGTAGCCCATCTGGAATTTTAATAGAGTTTCGGTAATTCCAACTAAGCGTGCAATTTTTTCGCGTTCAGTCACTAAATTATTATGAGCGAGCTCCAAACGGTCGACGTCAATTTTTTCTACAAAGCCGCTTTGATTTAGTGCTTTGGTATCGTCGAACATTTTTTTAAGGCGTACAATATTTGCATCCAGGGTTTTTAATCGCTCTTTATTAATCAATGCGGTATAATAGGCTTTCGTAATGGTAACGATTGTTTCTGTTTTGGTACGGGCAAGTGATTTTTCGGAAAGAATTCTTAATTCTTTTGCTGCTTTTAAGCCAACAATGTAATCGCTGTTAAAAATTAACTGCGAAACGGAAACACCTGCTAATGCCTGATATTGGGTACCAAATTTTACAGGAATAAAAGTTCCTGCAGGCGCGCCAAAAAATTGTCCGGGTAATAATGATGTAGGAATTTCAAAATAATCTTTGAAATCGGCACTGGCACCAATTTGAGATCGTCATTTACCGACGCCATCGCGGACGTGCT
>CAZRNW010000745.1:0-1810 GCA_964601535.1 uncultured Flavobacteriaceae bacterium | reverse complement strand
TTAAACACATTGGGACACTATAAGTAAACAAGTAATTTATAACCGAAATTTAATGACCTGTCGTGTTTGCTACTCAAAGAATCTAGACCTTGCAATTGATTTAGGTCTACAACCTTGGGCTAATAACTTTCTCAGGAGAGAGGATGTTGGCAAAGAACAGTTTTACCCGCTGCGTGTTTTATTTTGCCACGATTGCAAAACCGCTCAGCTCGATTGTACTGTGCCAAAAGAGGTGATGTTCGGAGATCATACGTACCTGTCCGGAATGACAAAATCACTCAGCGATCACTTCAAGAAGGTGGCTGTCGAAGTTAACGAACGTTTTTTTTCTTCACTAACCAAGAAATCAGTATTAGATATCGGATCAAATGATGGCACTCAGTTAAAACACTTTCAAGAATTAGGCTATGACGTACTTGGGGTTGAATCATCGAAAACCACGGCAAAAATTGCCAACGCCGCTGGCGTTACTACTCTGAATGAATTTTTTAATTTTGAAACAGCAAAACTTCTCGGAAAAAAATTTAACATCATTAATGCGGCTGGTGTTTTTTTTCACTTGGAGGAATTACATTCAGTTACAGACGGAATTAAAGAAGCTCTTCATGAAAGAGGCGTTTTTGTTGTGCAATTTCTCTACATGAAGAGTATTATCGAAAATGGCGCTTTCGATCAAATTTATCATGAACATTTGCTTTACTATACTCTTGAAACCGTTCAAGTTCTTTTGAATCAACATCAGTTAGAGATGTTCGATGCCTATTGGTCGCCGATTCACGGCGGCACCATTATTGGCTATATTACTCATACTGGAAAAGCTACGCGGTCAACATCCCTTCTTAATTTGATCAAAGCAGAACAATTCTCAAAAAGCAATGAATTCAACACTTATCTTCACTTTGCTGAAAAGATAAGAAAAATGAAAGATGAAAATGTTTCTTATCTTGCAGAATCAAAAAAGGCGGGGAAAAAAATATTTGGGTTCGGCGCGCCGGTTAAAGGTAATACCTTACTTAACTATTTTGGCGTGGGAACTCAATACATCGATTGCTTGGTCGAAAAAAATGAGCTCCGAAGAGGACTTTTTTCCCCGGGAATGCATATACCTATTGTCATAGAGAGAGAATTGATGGATCATCCAGATATTTATTATGTTTTGGCTTGGAATTTTAAGCGCGAAATACTATCCAATAATCAACACCTCGTCGACCAAGGAATAGAATTCTACTTCCCGGTCAATCCCAAGGGAAACTAAGTGAAGATTCTGATAACTGGCGCAACAGGATTCATGGGAGGTCATCTTTGCAGTTTTTTAAAATCGCAATCTCATGATGTTGTCGAACTGAACTCAAAAAACTGTGATCTCACCAAACAAACCCCTCTTTCAGCATTCAACAATATAGTTTTTGATCAAATATTTCACTTGGCAGCATGGACCCAAGCTGGGGATTTTTGCATTTATCATCCTGGTGAACAATGGATAATTAACCAGCTTATTAATACTAATGTCTTAAGCTGGTGGCATGAGAAACAGCCCCAAGCTAAGTTCATTTCAATAGGCACCAGTTGTTCTTATGCTCCAAACGATAAGCCATCAGTTGAAGACGACTATCTCTCCGGAACTCCGATCGAAAGTCTCTATACATACGCTATGACCAAGAGGATGCTTTATATAGGTTTATTATCCATACATAAACAATTTGAGTTAGATTACTTACACGTAGTTCCTTCAACGCTCTATGGTCCCGGATATCATACCGATGGACGTCAAATGCACTTTATTTTCGACCTGATACGGAAAATTATTCGT
>CAZRNW010000744.1:0-1813 GCA_964601535.1 uncultured Flavobacteriaceae bacterium | reverse complement strand
TTTGGCATACCAAAAAGATAATTTATGAGACCAGAAACTATAGAGAATTACCTAAAGACCATATATAACCTGTCTTCCAATAATACCGCTGTTGTTAGCAACCAAAAAATTGCAGATAAACTTAGTTTAAACCCTGCAACCGTAACCGAAGGTTTAAGAAAATTACATGAATTAAAGTATGTAATTTATGAAAAATCATACGGTTCACGATTAACAACATCAGGTTCTAAATTGGCATTGGATATTGTTAGAAGGCATCGGATTTGGGAAACGTACCTCGCAAAAGAATTGGGTTTCGGTTGGGATGAGGTACATGCAATTGCTGAAGAGTTAGAACATGTAAACAATGCAAAACTCATAAACAAACTGGCTTCCATTCTTGGCAATCCAACTTACGATCCACATGGCGATCCTATTCCTGATGCGAAAGGAAAGATTCAAAAAAGTAATTTCATTAAACTATCCGAAACCAAAGTAAAAGGAAACTATAAGGTAATGGGTGTTACAGACCATTCACCAACATTTCTTAAATATTTAGAGAAACATCAATTGATTATTGGTGCAACTATTAATATAAAAACGATTGAGGATTTTGATAACTCAATCGTTCTTGTTTGTCAAAAAAAGGAAGTGAACATTAGCCCCAAGGCTGCTGAATGTATTATCGTTCAGTCCATTTAGCTTTTGTACATCGAGAGTATCTCTTGCAAATCAGAAGGTATCTCCATTGGTTTTAGAGGTGGTACATTTGCTCCGCCCGAATTCCCCAATGGAATCTCGCCTACAAAAGACTTTATACCGCCCACAAGTAACCGGGGAATTTGTCCGATGATTTCTTTAGTGTTTTTAATTTGGAATGCGAATAGCAACATGTGCCAATGCGCCTTTGAATGTTCAAAGGGATAAGCCTGACCAAGAATGTGCGCTCGTTCAAGATGTCGCCATGCGGTTTGTAAATCTCCCTTTGAAAATAGTTCTTTTGATTTTAATAATTCTCCATCTACGTGCTTTTTTAAGCCCTGAGGAATTTTATAATGCAATTTCATTTCTTTATTTTTTCAACTTCAATTTGTGTTTTCATTATCACTAATGCAGTCAAAGATAATTTCTCCAATTCCTCCTTTTTTGAAAGTGGATTATTGGTTAGAATGAATTTAATTATCTCGTCCTTTGAAATTTGCATTAATGAAATTTAATATTTTGTATTCTAACTGCGTTCAAAATTGCGACCAATGCAACTCCTACATCGGCAAATACCGCTTCCCAAAGGGTGGCTACTCCGCCTGCACCTAATGCGAGTACAATAATTTTAACCACCATTGCCATTGTAATATTTTGCCAAACAATTTTTCTTGTTACGTTTCCGATTTTTATTGCAGTTACAATTTTCGAAGGCATGTCATTTTGAATCACAACGTCAGCAGTTTCAATGGTTGCATCGCTACCTAATCCTCCCATTGCAATACCTGCATCCGCCAATGCAATTACAGGCGCATCGTTTACGCCATCACCTACAAAAGCAATCGTTCGGTTTTCGTTTTTTAAGGCTTGTACTTTGTTAACTTTATCTTCCGGTAATAAATTACCAAATGCATTTACAATATGCAATTCTTTAGCAACTTTATCTACTACGCTTTGCTTATCACCTGAAAGCATTACTACTTTTAAGTTTAGTTTATGCATATCAACAATGGCTTGTGGAGCATCTTCTTTTATTTCATCAGCAACTGTAATATAACCTGCATACTTATTGTTTACCGCAATAACAACTATACTCTCAACAATACTTTCTATTTCGGTATCGTAAGCTATA
>CAZRNW010000743.1:0-1820 GCA_964601535.1 uncultured Flavobacteriaceae bacterium | reverse complement strand
TAGGCGTTTTAAATTCATGCGTCATGTTACTGATAAAATCATTTTTTATGGTACTTAATTTTTTCTGCCGAAGAATGGTGAAGATAAAATAGTAGAATGAAAAAATAAGTATCAGCAAAACAAGGCCCGAAACAATAAGCATCGACCACATGGTTTTTAATAAATATTTATTTTGATTTGGAAAATGAACTGTTAAATATTCAGGCTTAATAAAAATATTTTTTGGAGAAAGATTAACGTTGTAAACTGTACCTAAGGAATCTTTTCCTAATTCAGCTTCGCTCAGGTTTGTTGTTTTAAAACTGCCGGGATGTTGTGATGATATATAATAATTATATTTTGTATCAATATCCTGATTCTGCAATTCTTTTCTAAGTGTTGAATCTAAAAGTTTGGTATCAATTTTGGGCTTGTAATTGGAGTAAACATTAACTTCTTCCATTTCATCGTAAAGGTCATTGTATATTTCTTCTTTGTGTTTTAATAATTCATCGCGCGCGTTCTCAATTTGTTTAATTGTATCGGCTTTTTGCGCGGCAAAATGATATGGAAAATCCTGATTAAACTGAATGGAATCGTGTTTCGAGAATTCTTTTTGTGAATACACGCTGGTAGATACGCCTCCGGAATCTTTACTAAGCACCGAATACTCTTTAATAACATCACCTTGTACAATTCCCTGCGTGCGCTTCTTATATTTTTTTGATAATTTATCGGCTAAAGCAGTCTTTTCAAGTTTAGCTGCCGTATTATTTAAAGCCGCATAAACCCGCAACTTAAACTGCTCGTTCTTTAAATCCCAGTCGTTCATAATCCAGTATCCCTGAATAGCAATTAATGCTAAAAAAGCTAAGGCAACAACTACTGATATGAATCCGAAATTCTGTTTGTTCACGCTGTAAAGATAAACAATTAGGCGGGTGTAAAATAAAATACCCCCGCAATTGGCAGGGGTATTAAAAAAATTATGTTTTTTTAAGTTTTATTTGATAATAAAGAACCTTTCGGTATAAACCTTATCACCAGCAGTTACGCGAATAAAATAAGTTCCGGCCGGAATTGAATTTAAATCCAGTTTTAATTTTTCGGAATGGTTTGTTTCCTTATTCTCGCTTGCAACAGTAGCACCTAAAATATTTACCACTTCAATTTTCGAGTAGTTTAATTTTTTGGTATCTACATAAACAAATCCATCATTGCCCGGATTCGGATAAATTTTAAATGCAGAATTAATATCCTGAGTATATTCATTAATGCCTGATGCACCTGTAACAGTACCATTGAAGCGCACCGTATCAATCCGGAATGTGCCGGCTGTGTTTTCGGCATTATATGGATACCATCTGAAAATGAATGGTGTTGTTTGATTTGTGAAATTTGGTCCACTTAAATTAATTGTAGAACCGGGCTCTTGTTTTCCTCCTGTTACAGTATAGCTGTCTAAAGCCCAAAAGAAAACATCGGTTGCCTGAACATTAATATTCGTATTACCTGAAACCGTTGCAGGTAAATTAGCAGCATAAGCATCTTTGTTGCTTCTTACCACCCAAGTGCGCGGACCTGTAGAAGAACGCGACATATTGAAAGTAACTGAACTCAAACTAACGGTTCCGCTGTTTGGTGTAACAGTCACTTCGTAATACTTGCCCGGGTTAATTGCAGCAGTATATGTTGAATAAACATCATTGCCTCCGGCTACGCCAACATCCCAGCCTGAAAAAGCAAATACTCCGTTAGCCGAAGTTGCAGTTGGGGTTCCAATTGCGGTGAATGAACCAAATGTTACACCTGTTGCAGTTGGAGGAGGAGTTGGGTCAACA
>CAZRNW010000742.1:0-1822 GCA_964601535.1 uncultured Flavobacteriaceae bacterium | reverse complement strand
AACTAAAATCAATATCAAAAGTAACTGTAACTAATTCATTAGGACAAATCATCATCGAGCAAACAATGAATGCAGGAAAACAAAGTATAAATTTACAAAACCACGCAAAAGGAATTTATTTTGTGAGTGTTTTACAGAATGAGAAATCACAAACCATTAAATTGGTGAAAGAGTAATATTTTTTGTTTACAAATGAAGAGGGTTGCAGAGATGCAGCCCTTTTTTATTTTGGTTTCTCCGCCTTCTCGTAATAAGGAAGAGCATCTTTCATGAAACCTTTCAAATCATTTATCCGGGTTTCGTCACTCGGGTGAGTACTTAAAATTTCAGGTGGTTTTTGTCCGCCCATTTGCGACATTCTTTCCCAGAAAGTAATTGCAGCTCTTGGGTTATAGCCTGCCATGGCAGCAAAAATAATTCCCATGTGGTCGGCTTCGCTTTCGTGGTGACGGCCGTATTTCAGCATTCCTAATTGAGAACCTATGCCAAATGATTGAAGAAATAAATCGTGTGTTAATTGGGGTTTTGTTTGTAGTGCGGTTGAAAGAACTGCGCCTCCTAATTGTACCATCATTCCGTTACTCATGCGTTCATTCCCGTGCTGTGCAATAGCATGTGCAATTTCATGTCCCATTACAACAGCTAAACTTGTCTCATCTTGTGTAACGGGTAATAATCCGGTGTAAACAACTACTTTTCCGCCGGGCATGCACCAGGCGTTAACGGTATTTTCGTCAACCACATTAAAAGCCCATTTAAAACCCTCCAATTGTGAACTTAATCCTTTATCAGCGTAATATTTTTCCACTGATTTTTGAATCCGTACTCCGACTTTGCGAACTAAGTCTACCCGGACATCTCCTTCAGGTAATGGCCTGTGTTCGGCTAAAAACTTATCATATTCTGTAAAGCTCATTGCATTCATTTCGCTATTCGAAATAAGATTTAATGAACGGCGGCCTGTTACCGCGTTTTTTTGACAAGAAATAAATTGTAAGGAAAGGAGAGTACCTAGAAAAAAATATTTTGTTCTCATTTTGTTATTCAATCTTGGCAGTAAGGCCTCTTTCTAAAAGTGCCTCGCACATAGGTTTCAATTTACGGTATTGAGCTGTTTTCACAGCGCATTTTCCTGCAAAATGAACCAGATAAGTACATTGTTCGGCTTGAATCGAGTCGTGTTTGCAGACTTTTATAAGGCTTTCGGTCACAAACTCGAAGGTATTGACATCATCGTTGTAAAGGACCAGATTTTTGTTGTTTTCGGTCTTAATTTTTACGTCTTCGAGGGCTACTTCCTGTAATTCGGTATTATTAAACATGGTTTAAAGGTACAAAATATACCAGATATTAGACAAATCCTGCCAGTTAAAAAATTGCAAATAAATACGGGTAAATATCATTGGAAAAGGCCCTCTGTTTTAGCTATATTTACATAGTATGCGTACCCCTTTCGTCATAATGTATTTTCTTGCTATTTCCGCTATTCTAAGAGGGGGTCAACCGGGCATTATTTTCAAAGAAAACAAAGGCCAGTGGCCGGAGAAGGTTTTGTTTGGTACCGAGTTTTACAATGTAAAATTCTATGTCAATAAATCTTCTTTTAATTATTGCATTTATAATCCGGAAGATTTGGCAAGGCTGGGTATAAAGAATAATGAAAAGCGATATGATATTCATGGACATAATTACGAAGTGAATTTTATTGGAGCCGATTTTCAAAACAGTATTAAGACGGAACAGCAGCACGAATACTATAATTATTTTTTGGGAAGCGACAGAAGCAAATGGGCTTCTAAAGTTAAAGCCTTCGGTCATATTG
>CAZRNW010000741.1:0-1822 GCA_964601535.1 uncultured Flavobacteriaceae bacterium | reverse complement strand
TCCATTCAGACAACTTCGTTATTGATATGAACGCAGATTATGTGGAGTACAATAAAGATGTTGCCTTAAAGAAAGTGGAAGTGGGAAGTGTAAGTGTATTAAGAAATATTTTCTTCGATTTTGATAAAGCAACTATCCGTCCGGAATCAGCTAGTGAGTTAGACCGCTTAATTAAATTACTAACTGAAAATCCTACCATTAAAATTGAGTTAGGTTCTCACACGGATAGTAAAGGTTCAGATGAGTACAACATGAAACTATCTGACAACCGTTCTAAGTCAGTAGTAGATTATTTAATTCAGAAAGGAATTCCTTCCGACCGTTTAACTTCAAAGGGTTATGGCGAAACAAAACCGATTGACACCAATGATACGGATGAAGGAAGGCAGAATAACCGCCGTACGGAATTTAAGATTACAAGTAAGTAAAAAACAAAAGCCCCGCATTATGCGGGGCTTTTTTATTTGATGCGATTTATTTTTTCAATGCGTCGCGTATTTCCGTTAATAATTTTTCCTCAGTGCTTGGTTCAGGCGGGGTCGCGGCTTCTTCTTTTTTCTTTGCTGCGTTCACGCCTTTAATAATCATAAACAAAACGAGCGCAACAATAATGAACGAAATGATTTGCGAAATAAAGTTACCGTACTTAATTGCAGTACCGGGAACGGTAAGCTCGGCGAGATTAGTAAGATGCGCCGCTTTTAATGCAGGGGTTAAAACTGCAGGAGTAATAATATCGTCAACTAAAGATTTAACAATCCCGTTAAACGCTGCGCCAATAACAACACCCACTGCTAAATCAATAACGCTGCCACGCATGGCAAAATCTTTAAACTCTTTTGTAAACCCCATGGCTTGTTTTATTAATTATTGTTTCCTAAAACTTTTAATAGTTCATCTAATTTAGGAGTCAGAATAATTTCTGTCCTTCTGTTTTTCTTTCTGGCTTCAGGTGTTTTCGCTGCATCGAGTGGAAAAAATTCACCACGCCCCGCTGAGGTTATGCGTTTAGGGTCAACTGTTGTTCCGCCTAAAATTATTTTTGTTACAGAAGTTGCCCGCATTACACTTAAATCCCAGTTATCTTTTATTTCGCCTGCGCCTTTCATAGGCACATCATCGGTATGACCTTCAACCATCACGTTTATATCAACTTCCTTTTCCAAAACTTTTGCCACATTTTTCAAAGCCTCAACGCCTTTTGGTTCAACGGCTGTTTTACCGCTGGCAAATAATAAACTTTCATCCATGCTCACATACACCTTTCCGTTTTTCTGTGTAATGGTTAAGCCTTTATTTTCAAAACTGAAAAGCGCATCGCTTAATTTCTTTTTTAAATCAGCCGCAGCTTGATCTTTTCTCTTTAAAATATCTTCCAGTTCGGCAACACGCGCCTCACGTTTTTTCAATTCAGCCGATAAAGCTTCAAGTTCTGCCTGTTGTTTTTTCAAACGCATTTCTAAACCCATCAGTTCGTCTTGCTTTTTTAATAATTGTTCTTGTGTCGATTGCAAATCACCGGTCAGTTTAGCGTTATCTTTTTCGCTGCCTGCCATTAATTTTTCAAGCCTTGCCATTAATTGTTCGTTCAAAGCATTTAACTTGTCGTATTTCCCGGTAAGGTTGCGGTAACTTGCGCCTGTTATTGAAGTGTCTTTTTGTAAACCACTCAATGCTTTTGCGTCTTTGGCAGATTGTTCTTTCAGCTCTGCTAATTTAGCTTCGTTCTCGGCACACGATTTTTTTAACGCAGTCAATTCTTTGTCACAGGCTTCAGCCTTTGCTTTTGTCTCTTCCATTAATCTTTGCGGGACACATGCCG
>CAZRNW010000740.1:0-1830 GCA_964601535.1 uncultured Flavobacteriaceae bacterium | reverse complement strand
GAAAGGTCAATATGCTTTAGCGAAAATTTTAATACTTTTTGTAAAGACCCATAGGAATAATTAGTATTAAGTGTATTTAAAAGTTTACGGCCATTATACAAAGTCAATTCAAGATAACCGCTGTATTGCGATTTAATTTTCCTTGTGATTGGATAAATATAGCTAATGATGTTTTTTATCATAGACTATAAAGAATTAAGTTAATAATCAGAATAGTGTAAATATAAAAAAAATTTGTACTTAATGCAAAGCTTTCCTGCTCTTTGCCTCTTTCAAATCATCTTCAAAAAATTTCAGGACTAATTTTTCCTTGTCAGAAAAAACGGTACTGGTAGAATCTGCAATTTTTTCGTCCGTATTTTCCCATCTAGTCATTTTATTATTGACGAAATAATTGTGCTCTTCAAAATAAACTTTCGGTTGCCGCAACGAAACGTACACTGCTTGGGTTAACAGTCCGTCCTTTATGTAGTAAATGGTGGTTGAACTAAAACCGTTTCCGATAAATTCGCGGATTATTTTACGGATGGAATTGCCCTGATAATAGGCAACGGTTTTAAAATTAATAGAATTTGTTACGATTACATTTTTCGTGTACTTAACGGTATCTGTTTCTTTATAGCCGGTTTGCGCTGTAAATATCTGATACCGCAGAAAAAGAAAAAGTACTATGAAAAAGAAACGCGGCATCCTTTTGGGATTTGAGATAAAGTTAAGGATAAAAAGTAGTTATATAACGCAGGAATTTTATTCTTTTATGATTTTCCCTGAAATGATTTTATCGCGTAAAGAAAACTGAACAAAATATAGTCCCGGAGCAAGTCCCTCGAGGCTTATCTCTTTAACTGAACTGATTATTGTTTCCGAAGAAACAAGTGCCCCGAGCGAATTAATAATTCTTACCCGTATAGCTTCACCTTTTATTTGTGAACCTTGCACTGAAACAGTAAGCTTATCGCTCACCGGGTTCGGATAGAAACTAATGGAGGTATTATCTGTTTTTTCTTCAACACCAATCGGAAAAAAAGTATAATTAAATGGCTGACATAAAGAATCCATACCACAGCTGTTCTTCACTTTCAAACAAACCGTATACGTTCCATTTGGAAAAGGACCACCATAATAACCTTTATTAATAACAGTTGAATCTATTTGACCCGGCAAACAGGTGCAAGTCCAATACCAATTAGTAGCCCAGCTCGAATTATCCTGCATGCCGCCCATAGGATTTGCAGTAAAGTTGGCCACAGGAGGAACACATCCGCAAGCATTATACATTACTTCCGACGGACTTGAAATAGTTATGGTTTGTGTGGATGTTATATTGGTATATAAAGTATCTACTGTTCCTGTATATACACTTAAAGCAGCTGTGATTGTATTGGTAGTAAATGTAAGTGCGGAAGTATTGCAGCCGCTTTGCCCTAAACTATCTGTTTTCACAAGATAAATATCTTCATAGCTTGAAGAAAAACTTTTAGTAGAGCCTGCAAATACAATTCCCTTATCCTTGGTTAGCTTAACAGATTCAGGATAATCGTCATTTACCCCGCCAATTTTTTTTGCCCATTTTAATATACCTGCAGAATCAATACTAGTCAAAACAATCTCCCTTGTTCCGAATCCGGCTGAAGAAACATTATAAGAACCAATTAATACTGCTCCTTTATTAGCTGTAGGAAAAGCATCCTCAAGATAATAACCATACAAAGGACAAGCGACGCCAATCATTTTTGCATTAGCGCCATTCTTATTAATTTTAATTAAACCCGGACAAGAGGTGGTATTCGCTGAAAACTGAACTTCATTTCCGCTTTCATGCAAACGTCC
>CAZRNW010000739.1:0-1836 GCA_964601535.1 uncultured Flavobacteriaceae bacterium | reverse complement strand
TGCAAAACAATCAATCAAGCAACCCTGAAGTTACGGTGAAGCTTCTTACCGATTCAGCAACACTTCCAACAAGGGCGCATCACGACGATGCCGGTTCGGATTTGTATGCTTCGAGAACTGTCGTATTATCCCCCGGAGTCGTTACTAAAGTCCCCACAGACGTTGCTATGGCGGTCCCCAGTGGGTATGTCGGCTTGATTCGAGATCGTTCGTCTAGGGCCATTTCTGGGCTTATGACGGTGGCTGGGGTTATTGATGCTCAATACAGAGGACATCTGGAAATCGTTATGATTAACACGACAAAAGACTCGGTTGTTATTCAGCCCGGTGAAAAGATCGCTCAAATTTTAATAATGCCAGTATTATTGGGGAATTTCGTCGAAACAAATAATTTAAATGTAACAGATCGCGGAAATGGCGGATTCGGGAGCACGGGTCGTTAAATGTTTAATTGGATTTTACATTATTTAACATTAGTTCCAAAGGTAATATTAATTGCTGCGGTTGCGTATTATCAAAGGTTACTTCTTTGGTTCAAATATGGCGGAATATATAAACGGGATTTAAAATCTCCTTCGATTGCAGTTCTAAAAAATCAATATTATACAATAGAAAGTTCCATACTTCCAGAACATCTAGCAAATGGCCCAAAGGGAGCGCTTTTGGTTCTTAAATCAAAAAGACTTCCTGGCATTATTCACGAAGGAACATCGGACCATCAGGCGATTCGACACGGAGCGCTCTCTTGGGCGGTGCATAATCATTTAGTAACCGAAGGTCTTGCTAATTATATTTTACCAGATTACTCTTTAACTCGCGGGATTTCTAAATATACACAAGATGAGCTAATTTATAACTTGGCAAACATTCCTCCGGCGGTGCCATTATCGTTGGCGCACGGGCTAACAAATAAACCTCCAACAAACGTTGAATTGAAATTCGTTGGGGTTGTTGAAAAATTAATGAATGAGAATTTTGCGCTTAGCGATGTTTCAACTAAACCCAGATTAGTGTCAACCGCATTCGACGCTGTTGTTTCTTTAGCCTTATTATATAAAGCGTATGGTATTCAAAAAAATGAACGTTATATAAAAGAAGCGAATAATATATTTTGGACAAAAGGGTACTTCATTTTAATGCTTGCTCCGCTAACATTTAAATCAAAAGAAAATAGGAACTATTTTCTCGATCACATGTTCTTAATCGGATTAAGAACCGCTTATTTGAATTGCCCATCTAAGATAATTAGATGGTTTTTAAAAAGAGCGATGCGTTTTGTGTATAGACAGAGCGCAATTTATGCTAACCCATATTTCGCAGCGTTATTGAAAGAATGCGATGCTTTATCAGAAAAAGATAGAAAGTTTGTTCTGCATGTTCACAGAAACGCCGATTTGATGGAAGCAACGAGAGAATCGCCGGTTTTAAAAAGTGAAATTGTTCCTGGAGATTGGTCAAATGCTAATAGCGAAGAATTTATTTTCGACGATCTACATAATGCAGAAATTAAAACCAGAGAAACTTGGTCCATTGTTCCTCTTAATGGGTTGACACTTGGAAAATCTTTGGCTACACTAATGAACGAGGACATAGTTTAATGGGTAAATTTGTTGTTAACAACATCACAGATTTAAATAATTTACCTAAAGAATTGACTCTTCCGGAAAGCGATTTTTCTCTTCATACCCCAGACAATAGATTTATCCAATTTAAATATATCTCAGACGAAGATCAATCCCCCTCGTATAAAGTAAAGCCAGGTATTTTTTCTGTGGAGTCGGCGGGCGGCCAATTCATGCTTATTCCTGCAGAATTTACAAATGATCGTATTTTAGA
>CAZRNW010000738.1:0-1837 GCA_964601535.1 uncultured Flavobacteriaceae bacterium | reverse complement strand
CCTTATTGTCTGAAGATATTTTGAATCTCAAACTTGGCGTTAACGGTCTATATTTTTTTAATCCCATTTCTAATCTTTTTAAAAATTAAATACTTGCGTAGAAGTCGATCACTTCACCCTTCTTTAAGGTTACAACAGCTTTTTTGTTACGGTTAACACGGCCAATTGCTAAACCACGGGTGGTGTTACGTGACTTAACTTTACCGATGTATTGCTGTGTGTTAACAGAGTCAACTTTCACACCATACATTTTTTCAACAGCCGCTTTAATCTCCAGCTTGTTGGCTTCTTTGCTTACTATAAAACCATAGCGATTGAACTTCTCAGACTGTGAAGTAATCTTTTCGGTGATTATAGGTTTAATTAAAATTCCCATTTTACTTATTTAAAATTGTTTCAATTACTTTAACTGAACTTTCTGATAAAATTAAATTGTCAGCATTTAAAATGTCATATGTATTTAAATCCGACGCATTAATAACTTTTGCTTTTTGGATATTGCGTGACGATAAATAAACGTTATTGTTTGCAGAACCTAAAACCAGCAATGTTTTTTTACCTGTCATGTTTAAATTTTTCATCAACTCAGTATAATTTTTTGTCTTCGGAGCTTCGAATGAAAAATCTTCCAATACTGTAATAGCATTATCTTTTGCTTTGTATGATAAAGCAGAGATACGCGCTAAAGCTTTTACCTTTTTATTTAATTTAAAAGAGTAATCACGCGGGCGCGGACCAAAAGCACGGCCACCACCGATAACAACCGGAGATTTTAAGCTACCACGACGTGCTCCGCCTGTACCTTTTTGGCGCATTAATTTTTTAGTTGTACGCGCAACTTCTGCACGCTCTTTCGACTTGTGAGTACCCTGACGCTGATTAGCTAAATAGCTTTTCACATCCAGATAAATACTGTGGTCGTTTGGCTCCGCTGCAAATACAGCGTCTGCTAAGTCAACTTTCTTAGCTGTTTTTTTACCACTTATGTTTAATACTTCTACTTGCATGATTACTTCTCAATTAAAACGTAAGACCCTTTAGCACCAGGAATAGAACCTTTAACAAGGATCACATTCTTATCTGCCATAACTTTTACTACTTGTAAGTTCTGTACTTTTTTACGGTCGCCGCCCATTCTTCCGCCCATACGCACACCTTTTAATACGCGCGAAGGATCTGAAGATGCACCTAATGACCCGGGAGCACGTTCACGATCGTGCTGACCGTGCGATTTATTTGCGTGTCCAACACCACTAAAACCGTGACGTTTAACAACACCTTGGAAACCTTTACCTTTTGAGGTACCAATCACATCAACGAAATCGCCTTCAGCGAATAGCTCAGCTGTAATTACATCTCCTAAATTTTTCTCAACTTCAAAATGGCGGAACTCAACAATTTTACGCTTTGGAGTGGTTTTAGCATTCTCAAAGTGTTTTTTCATAGCAGATGAAGTGTGATTTTCTTTTTTCTCATCAAATGCTAATTGTAAAGCCGTGTATCCGTCTTTCTCATTGGTTTTTACTTGCGTAACAACGCAAGGACCCGCCTCAATAACTGTGCATGGTATATACTTACCATTGGCATCGAAGAAGCTGGTCATTCCTATTTTTTTACCAATTAATCCTGACATTTTATTTTTGTTTATTATTTATTTGTACTAATTAAATCTAGTTTTAAAACTAATCCTCTCCGCTCTGTTAAACTTTAATTTCAACCTCAACACCGCTAGGCAATTCAAGTTTCATTAAAGCATCAACAGTTTTTGAAGACGAACTGTAGATGTCTAACAAACGCTTGTAAGAGCATAATTGGAATTGATCACGCGCTTTTTTAT
>CAZRNW010000737.1:0-1837 GCA_964601535.1 uncultured Flavobacteriaceae bacterium | reverse complement strand
GTTCTGCCTTTGAACAAACCTACGCGGTTGACGGCGGTTATTATTTAAAAGCAGGAAACTTATTTATTTTAGCGGGTTATGTTTTCAGGGCTAAGGATGCAAGTGTTGTTAACCTCGGAGTTAAAAAAGACAATTATTTGCTGAAATTCGCTTACGACTTTAATACATCTAGCTTAAAAACCGCGAGTAAATCACGCGGTGCAATGGAAATAATATTTACCTACCTGGTGGGCAAAGAAAAAGTAAATAAAATTAAGCACTGCCCGAGATTATAGTTATGAAAATTTTACGATTAAGATTTGTTGCATTTTTTGTATTTGGAATTGTATTGCGTGTTTTTCCGCAATCGAGCAGCGTATTGCAAATTGAAGCCGCTGATAAACTTTATAATGGTGGAGATTACGCTAACGCAGTTATCTCCTATTTAAAACTCTTAAATGATTCTTCTATTTACAAGCAAAGAGTGCTGCCGTATAGGGTGCAATTAGTTAACCTCATGAAAAGGCCTGTGGAAAAAAAGGACAGCCTTAAAAACGATTCGGTGAAGCCAGTTGTTAAAGTTCCGGTTGCTCCCAAAGATCAAACAAACCCAAAACCAACTGATACAACTTCTAAAAAAGGAACTAGCGGTACTAAAGTTGATTTAAAAACAAAATCTCAATACGATTATGTTTTGTTTCAGCTTGCACAGGCATACAGGTTAAACGCCGATTATATTAATGCTACAATCCATTACAAAAAGTGTGTCGACCGCGGTATGCACCCGGATGCGCGTTATTATTATGCGCTTTCACTTATGCATGTAAAACGTTATCAGGAAGCTTTGAATGAACTGGAGGCTTATGTCACAAGCGGTCCGGCCAATGATTCACTAGCAAAAGTAGCGCAGAAGAAAGAAGCGAGTTGTTACTTCGCTATGGATAGTGCCAATATTAACAGGATTATTAAAGTAACTCAACTCGATACTAATGTTTTTAATAAAGGAACTTCAAGTTTCGGAGCTTCTTATTATGGAAATTCAACAAAAATGATATTTACAAGCGCAAGAAAAGGAAATATTATCCTTGACCCTAAAAAAGAAGACCCTGCTTATTTGTGTGATTTGTATTGGACCGAATTAAAAGACAGCACCTGGAGCAAAGCCATAAATTTGGGCGCAAGTTTAAATTCGAATCAACATGAAGGCGGTTCTTTTGTTGGCGGCAGTGAAGAAGCTATGTCAGTATTTTTTACAAGGTGGACGGATGCTAATCCAAAAGAATCTTTCATTTATAAATCGAAAATGAACGGCTCTATGTTTTACGCAGCACAAAAATTAAACGATAATGTAAATGCCATGGGAAGCAGAAATATGCAACCATGCTTAAATGCTGAAGGAACTAAATTATATTTTTCATCGAATCGCGCGGGCGGACAAGGCGGTTATGATATTTGGGTTTGTGATGTAGATGCTAATGGTATTGCCGGCACTCCAAAAAACATGGGTGCTCCGATAAATACCCCGGGCGACGAAGTAACACCATTTATTCATGCTGTAACAGGAAGTTTATTTTATAGTTCGAATGGTTTACCCGGTTTGGGCGGACTTGATATTTTTAAGTGTGAATATAACAGCAATGAAAATTTATTCGCCTTTCCTGTAAACTTAAGCGCACCTTTAAATTCAAGCAAGGACGATGCATATTATGTTTTAGACAGAACGCAGGGAAAAGGTTTCTTTTCGAGTGACAGGATTGAATGTGAAGGCGGAAATTGTTACAAGATTTTTGAATTCGTTAACCAGCCAATTAAATTTGATATTGCGGGTGTTGTTTTTGATGCACAAACTAACGAACCA
>CAZRNW010000736.1:0-1838 GCA_964601535.1 uncultured Flavobacteriaceae bacterium | reverse complement strand
TCCAGTCCCCAACACACTACAGAATTATTTACACTCAGTACAACACTACAGGAAGCGTCCACTTTCGAAATTTCTTCCATTGCTAAAACGTATGAAATAGCGTCCATCCCGCCTCCGCCGTATTTCGGATCTACCATCATGCCCAAAAATCCTAACTCACCTAACTTTTTTATTTGTTCTGTAGGGAATTTCTGATTTTCGTCACGTTCAATAACACCCGGTTTTAATTCATTCTGTGCAAATTCACGGGCTGCTTTCTGAATCATTAAATGTTCTTCGGTAAGTTCAAAATGCATGGGATCGTAATTTTATATTAATGCTAATTTTTTGTAACCTTGCAAATATAAGCAGGAATGCTTGTCGTGGTGCTTTTTTTTATCAATTTGTTTAAATAATTTTATATCTGTAAAACTTGTCAAAATCAGCTAAATACACGGTTGTAGGAATCATGAGCGGTACCTCATTAGACGGGCTTGACATTGCCTTGTGTGAGTTCGGAGGTTCAGGCAGTGAATTAAGCTATAAAATCATAAAATCAGATACAATTCCATACAGCGCCGACCAAAAAAATAAAATGCGTTCTCTGCCCTATCTTAATGTTGAAAATTATTTCAAACTGCATCATCAGTTCGGGAAATTTATTGGAAAAGAAGTGGGCAATTTTCTGAAAGGAATGAGCGAAAAACCTGAAGCCATTGCTTCGCACGGACATACAGTATTTCATCAGCCATTAAAAGGATACACCACCCAAATTGGTTGCGGGGCAACTATTGCGGCATATTCAGGAATTACAACGGTTTGTGATTTCAGAAGCATGGATGTTGCATTAAACGGACAAGGTGCACCTCTGGTACCAATAGGCGACGAATTATTATTCGGGAATTATCAGAGTTGTTTAAATATCGGCGGGATTGCTAATATTTCTTTCCGGAAAAATAATTCAAGGATTGCCTTTGATATTTGTATTGCCAATATGGCGCTCAATTATTTCGCACAATTAAACGGAAGCGATTACGATAAAGACGGAAACGGAGCTAAATCAGGAAATTTTAATGAAGCTTTATTTAAAGAATTAAATTCACTTGAGTTTCTGAAATTAAAAGGCGCTAAATCGATAGGCCGCGAATGGTTCGAGGGTGAGTTTTTATACATTATACAAAAACATAAATTACAGGTGAATGATATTTTAAATACTCTTGTCAAACACATTGCTTTTCAGATTGCTGCTGTTTTAAATGAAAATAAATTAAATGATGTTTTAATAACCGGCGGCGGGGCACATAATACTTTTTTGATGGAGTCGTTAAAACAATATTATAGCGGAACGATTATTATTCCGGATGCAATTACCATTAATTACAAAGAAGCTTTGATTTTTGCTTTGCTTGGTTACTTGAGAATAACAGAACAAATCAATACCCTCAGTTCAGTAACTGGGGCAAAAAAAGATTCTGTAGGCGGTTCAGTTTATTACGTAAAACAATAAAAAAATGATAAACATATTCTGGGTTTTTCTGGGTGGCGGAATTGGCAGTATTTTACGGTATCTCATAGGTGTTCAATTTTCAAAAAGTACTTTGTCCTTACCAATCGCTACTCTCTTTGCCAATTTAATCAGCTGTTTTATTTTTGCCATCGCTATTTGGGCTTTTAACGCCAAATTACAGGCGAATGGCAACCTTAAGGTTTTCTTATTAACAGGTGTTTGCGGTGGATTAAGTACCTTCTCTGCCTTTAGCTACGAGACTTTTGAACTGCTGAAACAGCACAATTATGTTTGGGCCTCGGCTAATATCTTGTTAAGTCTGTTTTTATGTCTACTTATTTTTTATATCTTT
>CAZRNW010000735.1:0-1839 GCA_964601535.1 uncultured Flavobacteriaceae bacterium | reverse complement strand
AGCCAATAACCAAGCCATTAAACAGAGTTCAGGCAAGTATGTTTTATTATTAAATCCCGATACCGTTGTGCAGGAAGATACTTTTGAAAAAGTAATTGCTTTTATGAACGAACATCCTGATGCGGGCGGATTAGGAATAAAAATGTTCGATGGCAAAGGGAGTTTTTTACCTGAATCAAAACGCGGTTTACCAACTCCTGCCGTTGCTTTTTATAAAATATTTGGTTTAGCGAGATTATTTCCTAATTCAAAAAAATTCGGTCAGTACCATTTAACTTATTTAGATAAAGATAAAACTCATGTTGTTGATGTGTTAAGCGGGGCTTTTATGCTGATGCGCAAAGAAACACTGGATAAAGTAGGATTGCTGGATGAAACTTTTTTCATGTATGGTGAGGATATTGACTTATCATACCGCATTACACAGGGTGGTTATAAAAATTATTATTTCGCAGATTCAAGCATTATTCATTACAAAGGGGAAAGTACCAAGAAAAGCAGCGTAAATTATGTGATTGTGTTTTACAAAGCGATGGCCATTTTCGCAAAAAAACATTTCAGCTCGGGTAACGCAAAACTGTTTAATTTTTTAATTCACCTTGCTATTTATCTGCGCGCGGCCCTGGCTATTACTTCGCGTTTTATAAAACAATCTTTTTTTCCGGCTATCGATTTCGCTCTTATTTTGTTAGGGTTGTACATGATAAAAGATATTTACGAATTGCAATTTAAGTTTAACGATGATTATTACTCGAAACGCTTAATTGATCTGGCCTTTCCGATTTATACGTTAATCTGGATGTTTTTTAGTTATCTGAGCGGCGGTTATGATAAACCCTTCCGCTTCTTAAAAATGATTCGTGGTGTTTTGGTAGGGACAGCAATCATATTAATTATTTACTCATTATTGCCTGAAAACTACCGTTTCTCCCGCGCATTAATTTTATTCGGAACAGCCTACACAGTGTTAGTATATTTAATTACGCGTGTTATTTATAATGCAGCCGGTATTTCCCAGTTCAAATTTAAAACCGAACAAAAAAGCAAACGCATTGTTATTATTGGCAGCGAAGAAGAATTCGATCGCGTATTTAATTTATTAAAAGAAACAAGAATCAATGCCGGCTTTGTGGGTTTTGTAAGTAATAATGATAATGGTGTTAAGCATCAGTATTACATTGGTAATTTTAATCAGATCAATGAAATGGTGGATGTGCATGCCATCAACGAAATTATTTTTTGCGCGAAAAATATTTCCTCACAAAACATCATCGATAAAATGCTGACTTTAGTTACTAAGGGCGTTGACTTTAAAATTGCACCACCTGAAAGTCTATCCATTATCGGAAGTAACAGCATTGATACGGCAGGTGATTTATATGTGATTGATATTAATAATGTCGGAAAACCGGAGAATAGAAGAAAGAAGCGTCTTTTCGATTTGACTTCTTCAGGATTGGCATTATTGTTTTTGCCAGTTTTAATTTTCGTTCAGAAAAACAAACTGAATTTTATCAGTAATTGTTTTAAGGTGTTTTTAGGAATTTATTCCTGGGTGGGTTACGGAAAAGCACCACGTAAAGATTTACCTGCCATAAAACCATCTGTATTAACACCTGCTGATGCTTCAAAAACCGAACTGCAATCTGATAAAATTAATTTATTGCTCTTATCGTATTCGAAAGATTATTCGGTGGAAAAAGACATTAAAATTGTTTTTGCTGCTATAAGGAGTCTTGGGAATTGATTTATTTAATTCTGGATGCCACTGTCAATTGTTGCAATCTTTTCTCAGCGAAACTCTGCGTTAACCTCTGAGACCTATGCTAGAAAACTATC
>CAZRNW010000734.1:0-1839 GCA_964601535.1 uncultured Flavobacteriaceae bacterium | reverse complement strand
GGTGGTTAGGTTAGACTTTTCTTACAGTGAAGAATTAGTACAATCCATTAAAACTTTACCCGGCGCCCGTTGGAGTAAATTATACCGTACCTGGTACGTTGAAAAACGCGCAGGTTTATTAAACGAAGTAATGAATTGCTTTAAAGGCAAAGCATATTTAGATTATAAAGCCATAAAAAACGAGC
This sequence comes from uncultured Flavobacteriaceae bacterium, assembly GCA_964601535.1. Lineage (GTDB taxonomy): Bacteria > Bacteroidota > Bacteroidia > B-17B0 > Aurantibacillaceae > JAHEYG01. The sequence continues at coordinate 1,654 of CAZRNW010000734.1, read as the reverse complement.
CTTTATTAAGTGCCGCTCCGGTATTAACTAAAATAACTTATCAGTCCGCTATTACACAACCCGGCCAACTCAGCAAAAAGCAAGCAGCAAGAGCGAAGCAATACGCGTTGTTTATATAAAGTCCCGGAGGGACGGCCTGTCAATAGAATAAATCATACATTCAATAAAAGCCCCGTAGGGGCGGCCTGTTTATGCCGAACACATACACCCAATTATTTATACAAATTGTTTTTACAGTCAAGGGAAGGGAATCTGTTATTGAATCAATTCATCGGGAAGAATTGCACAAGTACATTACAGGTATAGTGCAAAATCGAAATCATAAATTGTTAGCGATCTTTTGTATGCCTGATCATACCCATATATTAGTTGGATTAAATCCAGGTCAATCTATTTCAGATTTAGTAAGAGACATTAAAGCTTCTTCATCAGGATTTATAAATGAAAACAAATGGGTGAAAGGGAAATTTCGCTGGCAAGAAGGATATGGAGCATTCTCATATTCCTCAAATCATTGGAAGAATGTTGTGAATTATATTCTGAATCAAGAAGAACATCATAAGAAAAAAACATTTAAAGAAGAATATTTAAATTTATTAAAAGAGTTTGATGTACAATATGAAGAAAAGTATCTATTCGAATGGCTGCAAGGACAGGTCGCTCCTACGGAGCTATAAGAGTTAGATGTTGTTTGTTACAAACAGTAAGCCCCGATGGGGCTGAATATTTTAAGTTTTGTCATTCGCTTCTTTGCGAGAAAAAATACGAGAACTTTAATATTACACTTTATTCAATTCAATAACCGTAATCTCCGGCCAAATACCGAGACGCCCGGGATAACCTAAAAATCCTAAGCCGCGGTTTACATAAAGGTATTGATTGTCTTGTTTATATAATCCTGCCCATTGTTTATATAAATATTGCACCGGACTCCATTTAAATCCGGGAATTTCAATTCCGAATTGCATGCCGTGGGTATGGCCGCTGAGCGTTAGGTCTACATCCGGATATTCTTTTCTAACTTGTTTATCCCAATGCGAGGGATCGTGACTCATTAAAATTTTGAATTTATAGTCTTCAGTTCCTTTATAAGCCAAATCCATTTTTCCGTACTTATGGAAATAATTTCCTCCGCCCCAATTCTCGATTCCTAATAAAGCTATCTTCTCTCCGTTCTTTTCCAGAGCAACGTGTTCGTTCATTAATAATTTCCATCCTGAATCAGCATGTACTTTTTTTAGCGCTTCAAGGTTTTCAAATTTTGCGGTCTGGCTTTCCCATTGCACATAATCGCCATAATCATGATTACCTAAAACAGAATAAACTCCAAACGGGGCTTTTAATTTTTTATACTCTTCAACAAAATCATTTGTTTCCGTTGCCACATTATTTACTAAATCTCCTGTGAATACTATTAAATCCGCTTTTTGTTGCATCACAATTTCAAATGCAGTCTTAATTGGTGATGTACTCATAAAAGAACCTGTGTGCATGTCGGATATCTGAACAATTTTAAATCCGTTAAATGCATCTGGTAAATTAGGTGAATCGATTTTTACTTTGTGAACTCGGTATTTGTAGGCGCCTCTAACCATTCCGTACAAAAAAGAAAATGCCGGTATAACGGTAAATGTTATTGCAATCTGACTAAGGA
>CAZRNW010000733.1:0-1848 GCA_964601535.1 uncultured Flavobacteriaceae bacterium | reverse complement strand
GATAAATCAATGATGATGAGAAAAATAATCATGGGACGACTTGGACACGATCCAAAAATAACTTATACCAAAAAAGGCGATGCTATCTGCGAATTTTCACTGGCCATCAACGAGGGTGAAAAAACCACTTGGGAACAAATTAACGTCTGGTTTGAGAAAGGCGTCGAAGCCTACACCTATCTGAAAAAGGGTGACCTTATCTTTGTTTTTGGCGAGGAGATGACCAGAATATTTAAGGATAAATCAGGGGAGGAAAAACGGGTCAAAGAAATTTTGGCAATTGAGCTGGGATATTCAAAACCTGTATATACTGCGCCACCGCAAGAAGAATTTGAACCGGAGGAAAACATTGAATTCACTCCCTATTACGAGGATAAAATAAATGAAGAACTATTATAAAAATAATTTGCCTGAATTAAAACTTAAAATTGGCCTATTCAACAGAGGAAAATTTTAGTATGATGAGAACTGGAGAAACTTCAATCGAGCAACCCTCAATTGAATCGCTCCTTAACAATTTAATATGGGGAATAGATGAAGTTTGTAGATTTACTAAATATGCTCGCGGGACGATTTATAACCTTGTAAGTAAAGGTGATATTCCTGTCTGTAAGCGAGGCCATAGGAGAAAGCTGGTATTCATTCCAAGGGACGTAATTTCATGGTTCAAAGGAGAATGAATATGAGTCGTAAAAGCTACAAAAAGATTAAAGGCGTTCCTGGAGTTTATCTTCAAATAAATACTGGTAAGTACTGTGCAGAAAAGAAAATAAACGGCAAGTTCTACAGTGTTAGTTTTGTCTCACTCTATGAGGCCAAGCAATGGAGAAAAAACTTTAATGGATCGACCTACCAAAAGAATTCAACGGATAGTGATTTTTCCACCTTAGCGGAAGTATGGGAAGGGTTAAAGAGACATCACTTTCCAAGTTTGGCAACGTCTACCAAGGAAATTTGGGAACGAAGATACATTCTTTTAAAAACGCTGGAACATTTGCCCATGGATAGAATTACTCCCACTCGGATTACCGAATGGGTCCAACATTGGGTATTGCATTTCAGCTCTGACGATTACCAAAGTTCGGGACGGGGTAAGGCAGGAAGATGCAATCTCAACAATGAACTTAATATGTTTGTCACGATTTTTAATTGGTACAAAGAAAATGAGTACTTTGAGAAAGAGGCTATGCATTTGACTTGCCCGGTGAAAAGGAAACACAGAAAACTAGGATTTGTTAAGCCAACACCAGATAAAAGAAAGCAGATTGATCTGAACGATGCTTTTTTGTTCTTTGAGTTTTTAAAACCTCTCTATAGAAATTTGGCCATGATGCAATTTTATACTGCCGGAAGGGTGGGAGAAGTTGCAGGCATGCAATGGAGCAACATAGATTTAAAAAATAGGCACATGATGATTAAGCATACTTGTATTTGGGATTCCAAAAACAAGATGTTTATTGAACTGAAGCCTTTCCCAAAAAATCGTGAGCCACGGCCAGTTTTTATCACCGATGAAATCATGGAAGTTTTAAAGCACCGATTAGCGTTTAAAATTGCCAATAATGATTTTGTTTTTCACGTGGAAGGATCACCTCTAAATTATTGTACCATCCAACTAAACTACAGGGAGGGACAACGAAAAAGTGGCGTACCCTACACCGGAACCCACATTTTAAGGCATGGGATGGCAAAACTTGCACGAAAAGTTGGCGGTGGTCTTGATGCTGTACTGGCAATGACCGGACACAAAGACCTAAAACTCGCAGATCATTATTCAAAATCAAACGAGGATGATCAAAGGCACTTTTCGGAAAAGATCATGGACCATATCCGACAAGCACGGCAAAC
>CAZRNW010000732.1:0-1850 GCA_964601535.1 uncultured Flavobacteriaceae bacterium | reverse complement strand
TAATTATACCAAATTTAATAAACGGACACGAAAAAAACAAAAAAATGATTGGCGTATGAATAGCCTACTGTAACTCAGTACTTACGCTGCCCAAACGGTCTAATTCGAACAGTAAATCATTGCTTATAGCCACTTTATAGCCTTTTGAGTGAAGTTTTACTGACATATTCTCATTACTGTCCTCCACGTAAAACTCTACATTACTTTTCCCATTGTACTGCTTAAAAAGGTTTTCCAGGTTGGTTATTAATTCGTCGGTTAGTTTATTGAGCTCAATTTTTACCTTGAGGTTACTGAACGCTTTTTGTTTCACTTCATCCAGCAATTCAATTTTCTGAACTTTAAATTCGAGGCTGCCGGGTTGATTGTATCGTTCCTGAACCCTTCCTTTCACAAAAATGAATAATTGAGGCACCATGAATTTCTGGTATTCCACAAAATCTTTTCCGAATAACATGATATCAAAAGCACCGTGATAATCTTCAATCACTATTTTACCAAACTGATTTCCTGTTTTTGAAGTACGGTTTTCTGTATTCACAACAATTCCTGCAAGTGTTACATCTTTTCCTTTATAGGGTTCTAATCCTGTTTTCAGTAAAGCGCAATTGGTTTTGCATAAATGTTCAATTTCCAGTTTATAAGGATCTAAAGGATGTCCCGAAATAAAAAAACCGACTACTTCTTTTTCTTTTGCGAGTTGTTCCAATGAATTCCAGGGTTCAACTTTTGGCAATTGCGGCTCTGTCACCAGAATTTCATCTTCACCGCCAAATAAACTGGCTTGCGATGTATCAGTACCATTATTCATTTGATTACCATATTTAATCATACGGTCGGTGAGGGTAGTGCCATCCTGCTCCATTTTAAAAAACATGGCGCGGTGTATACCTTCAAAACTATCCATGGCACCACTCAATGCTAAGCCTTCCACCGATTTTTTATTGATGGCTTTACTATCTAAACGTTTCGCTAAATCAAAAACAGAAGTGAATTTTCCGTTCTTATCACGCTCTTCAACCAAAGTATTAATTACATTTTCACCAACCCCCTTAATACTCGCCATTCCAAAACGCACATCACCATTGGGGTTAACAGAAAATTTACCGTAACCTTCGTTTACATCCGGACCAAGCACTTTAATCCCCATTCTTTTACATTCTTCCATGAAAAATGTAATTTTCTCAATAGCACCCGAATGATTCAGTACAGAAGCCATGAATTCGGAAGGGTAGTGGGCTTTTAAATAGGCTGTTTGGAATGCTAAATAAGCATAACAGGTAGAGTGCGATTTATTGAATGCGTAACTTGCGAATGCTTCCCAGTCTTTCCAAACTTTTTCGGCAATAGCTGTATCATGACCGTTAGCCTTACATCCCTCGAGATATTTGCTTTTCATTTTATCAAGAACGTCTTTTTGCTTTTTACCCATCGCTTTACGAAGCGTATCAGCATCACCTTTGGTAAAGTTGGCTAATTTCTGACTCAAACGCATTACCTGTTCCTGATAAACTGTAATACCGTAAGTTTCCTTGAGGAATTCATCCATTCCTTCCAAATCGTAAGTAATTTTCTCACGGCCGTGTTTACGGGCAACGTAATTCGGAATATATGCAAGAGGTCCAGGACGGTATAAAGCGTTCATTGCAATTAAATCGTTGATGCTGTCCGGTTTTAAATCTTTCAGATATTTTTGCATACCGGCACTTTCAAACTGAAAAATACCGTTGGTTTCGCCTCTTTGAAATAATTCTAATGTTTTTGCATCTGCTAAATCAATTGCGTCAATATCAATTTCAACATTATGTCCTTTTTTAATTAGAGCAAGTGCATCTTTAATGATAGTTAGT
>CAZRNW010000731.1:0-1851 GCA_964601535.1 uncultured Flavobacteriaceae bacterium | reverse complement strand
CAGTAATTGCAATTGTCGCCAACTACAGCTGCAATAAATAAAAGAATTAATAAATAAGACATGTTTAAATGACCTGAACGCGCAAACAAACCTGCCATAAATAAGAGAGAATCGCCGGGTAAAAAAGGCATTGCCACGAGTCCGGTTTCAACAAAAATAATTAAGAAAAGTATGGTGTAAATAGAAGTACCGTAATTGGCGAAAATCCATTCTAAATCGAGATGCGGAAAAATGTGATTAAATAATTCTACCATTTAGTTCGTAGTTTTTAGTTCGTAGTTGGGAGATTTATGATATTAATTGTAAGAATTGGTAAAAGGATGACTACGAACTCCGAACTACCAACTCTGAAATTATAAACCTACATCTTCGATATAAGCTAGAATCCCGCCTTTTAAATTGTATAAATTTTTATATCCTAACTGTGTTTCTAAAGCTTGAATTACAGCCGCACTGCGTTTGCCGCTTCTGCAATGAATTATAACCTGTTTGTCTTTCGAAATTTTATCAGCATTATCCATAATATCACCCATCGGAATTAATTCCCCCTTTAAATTCATGTCGTCAAACTCATGCGGTTCACGAACATCAATCAATTGAAAATCGGCTTTCTTGTCGATCAACTCTTTCAATTCCTTTGCTGTTATCTCAAGCATGGTGATTTTTGATTAAAATGATTTAGGACAAATTTACGTGGTTTGTTTCATATTATCGGGTAAAAATGTAAAAAAAGTATCACCCCTTAGTCCTAAACGCAAAGTTTCGAGCGGAATAACATCATCCACTCCTATATTCCCAACGTTAACATTGCTGCCGAAAAGCTTCAGAAAGTAGACCTGTTGCGGTTTCTGAGGGGTTTCCCAGATAATATTCTCTAATTTTATCTTATTTACGATTCGGTTTATTAAAAGGGTGTGCGCACTGCCATTTTTATGAAAAATACCCACATTTCCGCTTTCCCGTGCTTCGGCTATAACCTGAGAGGCACCGGCATCCAGTTCGGCCTGCATCATTTTAATCCAGCGGGCAGGGTGGATAATAACCCCTTCTTCCTTAGAGCCGACCTCCGATAAAACATTAAAGTTTTTTGCAAGTTTTGAAATGTATTCACATTTCACGCCGTGCTCAATATTTATGCTTCCATCTGAAACTTCAGCAGAATCGATTCCTAATGAAGTAATGAATTTCAGATACTCATCAAATTTATTCCGGATGACAAATGCTTCAAACAAAGTGCCGCCCAAATAAACCTTGATGTTATTTTTCTGATATAACTTAACTTTTTCCTTTACATTTTTTGAAATAACTGAAGTGCCGAAACCTAATTTTACATAATCAATAAAGTCAGCACTCATGTCCATCATATCTTCCGCCTGTCTCATGCTAATGCCTTTATCCATTACCATGGTGAGTCCTGATTTGCGGGGCTTTTGAGTTCTGTCGGGCAGAAAGGGTAAATTAACGGTATAGGCCATATTAATTTTTAAAAGAGTTTATTAATTCCAGAATCTCACTATCATCTTTTAATGCCGGTGAATATTCAAATATTTCGGTGTACTTATTAAAATCCAGTTCCATTGCTTTGGTTAAATTTTCGATTCCTTCATTACGTTTTCCGGTTTCAAGCAATATCACACCTAAACGGTAATACAATTCGGCAACATCAGGAAAATATTTAATGCCTTCCGTTAATGTCTCAATACAATCCTTATAATATCCTGCTTCATCCAGCAATTTCGCATAATCCAGCCAAACATCAAAATCAGGATATTCTAATTCAATCACCCTCTGAAAAGCCATAGCTGCCTCTTCATGAAAGCCAAGTTTTTGCTGCACTTCTGCAAACACATA
>CAZRNW010000730.1:0-1855 GCA_964601535.1 uncultured Flavobacteriaceae bacterium | reverse complement strand
AACGGTTACCACACCTACACTTCAAAACCCTACAATGAATTTTACAAGCGGCGGAACTTACACAGTTTCTATGCAGGCGACTAATATTGTTGGTCCGGGTTCAGTTGCTACACAAACTGTATTAATAACAGCTACTCCTACAGTAAATATTACAAGTGCATCACAAACGGTATGCGCCGGAAGTCCGGTTACATTCACCGCTTCAGGTGCAACTACATATAACTGGAGCAGCGGAGGAGGTACAGGAACTTCAGCAACATATACTCCTGCAATTATGACGGTTTATACAGTAACAGGAACAACAAGCGGATGTAATGGTGTAAGAACCGCTACAGCTTATGTAAACACGGCTCCAACCCTTGCAATTACAGGTGCTACAGCAGTTTGTACAGGTAATTCAGTTTTATTAACAGGCAGCGGAGCTTCAACCTATACCTGGAATACAGGACCAACTACTCCGACTATTTCTGTTTCACCAACCATCACTACAACTTATTCGGTTGCAGGTACAGGAACAAATGGCTGTATTGGAAGTACAACAAGAACGGTTGTTGTAAATGCCTTACCTACTATTAATACTTCGGCAAGCAGTAGTTCAATCTGTATGGGTTCTAATGCCTCTTTAATTGCAAGCGGTGCTTCTACTTATACCTGGATGCCGGGAAGTTTAACTGGCGCAACAGTAAGCGCAACACCAACAGTTATGACAACTTATACTGTTACCGGAACTGATGCTAATGGTTGTGTTAATACATCCGTGAGAACAGTAAGTGTAAATTCTTTACCAACAATTAATGCTTCTGCAAGTTCTACAGTAATATGTGCCGGACAAACAACAACATTAACAGGAAGCGGTGGAACAACTTATACCTGGAACCCGGGAAGTGTAACAGGAAATCCAGTTGCTGTTTCACCGACTACTACCACAACTTATTCAGTGATAAGCACCGGTACTAATGGTTGTAACGGAACAACAACAAGAAATATAAGTGTAATTGCCCTCCCTGTAATCAGTGCTTCTCCAAGTTCAACTATGATTTGTGTTGGACAAACAGCGACATTAACTGCTAGTGGTGCTTCAACTTATACCTGGAATCCGGGTGGAGCAGGAACTTCAATCTCCGTTTCTCCAACTGTAACTACAACTTATAGTGTAACCGGAACGGCTACTACAAGTTGCTCTAACACGAGCATGGTTACTCTATCAGTTTCAGCTTGTACCGGAATTGAACAGGTAATTAATACAGGTGTGTATTCAATTTTCCCGAATCCAACAAGCGGAAAATTAACTATAACAGCCGGTGTAACTAAAAACACTGTTATTAATGCTGAGGTGATTGATGCAGCAGGAAAATTAGTTTTAAAACAAAACTTAAACTTTAGCACCGCTGAAAATAATCAGAGCATTAACATTGCGAACTTAGCAAATGGCTTATATTTTATTAAGCTGACTAACTCTGAAAATAAAACTGAGACTATAAGAATAGTGAAAGAATAATCCTTCGGCAAGTTCAGGATGACAATAAAGGAAAGCCCCGGTTGAAAAATCGGGGCTTTTTTATGTCTTAACATCAGGCTTGATTAGTGTCAAATTAAATCATGACTTAACTCATATTTCGCCATTTAAAGCCTTTCTAATTTTGGGATGGGAATCAGGCATCAGGTACTATCCGGCCTGAGGGTTTAATTGCCGGTGGATGAAAACCATAAGGTTCAGTGCCCGCCGGCATTCTTTTATGAGTCGAAATTTAAATATATCCGAAAAATTAGTTTGCTATCACTGCGGTGAAGATTGTCCTTCAGATGATATCAATTTTGATAACCATAATTTTTGCTGCGAGGGCTGTAAAACAGT
>CAZRNW010000729.1:0-1855 GCA_964601535.1 uncultured Flavobacteriaceae bacterium | reverse complement strand
ATTTATGATCGCTGGGGTGTAAAGATGTATGATGTGAAAGCAGAAAACGGAAATATTAGCTGGGATGGCAAAAATTTTAGCGGCAAAGAAGTTCCGGCTGGAACTTATTTCTATATTCTAACAGCAAAAGGCAGGGATGGTAAGACGGCCTGGGTGGATGAAAAAGGTAACGAGATAAAACAAAACGGAATTATTAGTTTGTTCAGGTAACATTAATAAAATTCAAAAAAAAAGGGAGAACTGATTCTCCCTTTTTTATTTGGTAATTTCTCTTAATTATATCGTAACTATTTCCTTTTCCTTTTGCTCGAAGTGCTTGTCCACTTTCTGAACATATTGATCTGTTAATTGCTGGATTTTAGTTTCTGCATCTTTTGCTTCGTCTTCGGGCAGACCTTTTTTTAATAAACCTTTTACGTTTTCCATTGCTTCTTTACGTGAATTGCGGATTCCAACTTTAGCTTCTTCTGCTTCCGACTTTGCTGTTTTCACTAATTCTTTACGGCGTTCTTCAGTTAATGGCGGAATGGTGATACGTATAATAACGCCGTCGTTCTGAGGATTCAATCCCATATTAGCAGCCTGAATTGCTTTTTCGATTGGCGTTAATAAACTTTTTTCCCAAGGCTGGATAATGATAGTTCTTGAGTCTTGCGTATTAACACTGGCTGTTTGTGGAATGGGTACCATACTGCCATAATAATCAACCATTACGTTTTCAAATATTGCAGGATTTGCTTTACCTGCGCGGATTTTCTGAAGCTGAGTTTCTAAATGATTAAGGGCCTTTTCCATTGCCGCTTTAGAATGCTCCATTACTGATTTTACGTCGTTCATAATCTAATTTGTTATACAAATATAATTAAATCATTTAATCTTCTTTGTCATCCTGAGCTTGCCGAAGGATTAAACTGCCACAGCTGCCTTAATATGCGGGTGCGGATTGTAATTTTCGATAGTGAAATCTTCGTACTTAAAATCGAAAATATTTTTCACTTCCGGATTAATTTTCATACTTGGCAATGGCCTGAAATCCCTGCTCAATTGCAATTTAGTTTGCTCAATATGATTGGTGTACAAATGCGCATCACCCAATGTGTGTACAAATTCTTCTGCTTTTAAACCACATACCTGTGCTACCATCATAGTAAGCAAAGCATAAGAAGCAATATTAAAAGGTACTCCCAAAAAAATATCGGCACTGCGCTGGTATAACTGACAAGATAATTTTCCGTTAGCTACATAAAATTGAAAGAAAGCGTGACAAGGTGGTAATTTCATATTATCAATATCAGCTACATTCCATGCACTCACTATTAATCGGCGCGAGTCTGGCGTTTTCTTAATCATCTCCACCACTTTCGTAATCTGGTCAATGGTCTCTCCTTTTGCTGTTGGCCAGCTTCTCCACTGGTGACCGTAAACGGGTCCAAGGTTTCCGTTAGCATCCGCCCATTCGTCCCAAATGCTTACGCCATTATCTTTTAAATATTTAATATTGGTATCGCCCTGCAAAAACCACAGGAGCTCGTGAATAATTGATTTGGTATGGACTTTTTTAGTAGTAAGTAATGGAAATCCTTCCTGTAAATCGAATCTCATCTGGTAACCAAAAACACTAATGGTTCCGGTTCCTGTGCGGTCTTCTTTTTTCGCGCCATGTTCTAAAACATGTTTCATTAAATCGTGGTACTGCTTCATGGGAAATTTGAATGGGTGAAAATAAAAAATCCTTCCCGTTTCAGGGGAAGGATTTATAAATAATTTTAAACTTTATTTAGCGAATCAGTGTTACGTGACCGGTAAACTCTTTTCTTGAAGAGAATGCGCTGCTGACAGCCTTAATTTTGTAAAC
>CAZRNW010000728.1:564-1860 GCA_964601535.1 uncultured Flavobacteriaceae bacterium | reverse complement strand
ACATTGGTGGCGAAAGTGCAAAAACAGACAATAATATTTCCAAAAGTAGCAAACAAGTGAGTAAGTTACAGATTGAGAGCGAGTTACTTTTTTTCAGGAAAAATAGTAGATATTACGAATTCATCATTTTTATCTTACTTTTTATTTTGTCAGAAATTATTCTAAATTCTAAAGCTTTATTTCGTTTGCTTTTTTTGAAACCCAACTATGCCTTTTCCAAGACTTTACTGATTTTTCTAAAAGTGTTGATTGATACGCATTTTGGTCAAAAACCAATTCACTAATGGATAAACCCCTTAAAATTGAATTTCAAAAGTTACCTTTAACATTTTTAATATCGTTTCAGAATATATAAAAATACAGTATGTAAATATGTTTAAAAATCTTAAGTCAGATTTAGCCGCCTATAATGGTAAATGGTCAGCACAGGGCTTTTGGGTAATGCTGGTTTATCGTTTTGGACGCTGGCGTTATCAAATTAAGATTGCTTTATTTCGAAAAGTTTGCTCCTTACTTTACAAAATTCTGTACAAGATAATACAAATAGTTACTGGTATTGAACTGCCTTGTGAAGCTGAGGTTGGTGACAGATTTATCATTGATCACTTTGGAGGAATTGTTATCAGTGGTTATGCCAAAATTGGTCATGATTGCCGGATTAGAAACGGGGTTGTGATTGGGTTAAAAAATACGAATGATGTCACTGCGCCAGTTATTGGTAATTTCGTTGATATAGGTGCTGGCGCAAAAATTCTTGGACGTATCTCAATTGGTAACAATGTTGATATTGGGGCGAATGCGGTTGTTTTGATTGATGTACCAGACAACTCTATTGCCGTTGGCGTACCAGCCGTCATTAAACCTAAAAAAGGTGATTAAAATCAGCGCAACCACATGTCAATAAATCACCATAACAATTTTAACTTACTCCGATTTTTTTTCGCTTGTCTTGTCATTGTCTCGCATGTTCCCGAGCTTATTGACGGTGATCGAACGCATGAATTATTAACTATGGCATTTGGAACCATCTCTTTTGGTGAGTTGGCAGTGGATAGTTTTTTTATTCTGAGTGGGTATTTAATTACCAAGAGCTGGATTGATAAGCCCAGTGTAGTACAGTTTCTTATCAACCGGGTATTACGTATTTTCCCTGGTTTTTTTGTTGCTAGTTTTATATGTATTTTTATCATTGGCCCCATGTATGGGGTTGACGAATACTTTAATAAAATCAATTTTCCAAAGACCATAGTTAATCTTTTTTTATTGAATTTCAATATACAAAGTGGACTTGTGTTT
>CAZRNW010000728.1:0-554 GCA_964601535.1 uncultured Flavobacteriaceae bacterium | reverse complement strand
GGCTCTTTCTATCCAGTTTTGAATGGATCACTCTGGTCAATTCCATTTGAGTTCAAATGTTATATTCTTGTTCTCGTATTTGGATATTTGGGATTTTTAAATCAGAGGCTAAGCATACTTTTTCTCTGGATTCTATCCGTAATTCTGTACGTTGCAATTAAGTCTGATTTAATTGCTTATCCAAATTTGTTACTCGTCAGATGTTTGATGGTGTTTAGTGCGGGCAGTTGTATTTTTCTTTATCGTAATAACTTAAAGTGGAATATGGGGCTATGTTTGCTGTGTGCGGGATTGTTGACAGTTTCACTTCATCATACTTTGTTTGAGGAGCCTGATGTTTGCATTTTTTGGGGGTATTCAATTATTTACTTTGCTGAGCATGTAAAACGATTCCTCTGGTTTAACAAATTGCCTGATATATCCTACGGAGTATATCTTTACGCATGGCCGATTAACAAGATTGTAAACTGGTACTTCCCCGAGATTGGTTACCTGAGTTGTTTTGCGCTTGTATTTATATCATCCATTTTATTTGGGCTTATAAGTTGGTATGG
>CAZRNW010000727.1:0-1871 GCA_964601535.1 uncultured Flavobacteriaceae bacterium | reverse complement strand
GGGAAATTGGCACAAGAATTATTTCCCGGAGGAACAGATGTTACCGCGACGGCAAAAAACAGTAGGTCGGCGTTTGAATTAACGAAACAGCTTTTAAAGGAAAACACGACAACCATTTACGAAGCCACATTCATTTATAATGATATTCTTGTAATGGTTGACATCCTTCATTTTGACGGCGAAAACTGGACGGCTTATGAAGTAAAAAGTTCTTTAAAAGTGAGTGATGCTTATATAAAAGACGCGTGCCTGCAATATTATGTTCTTAAAAATTCGCTTGAAAAATTCAGTGATTTATTTTTGGTGACATTGAATGGGAATTATGTTTTGGAAAAGGAAATTAATCTGAAACAATTGTTTAAGAAAAGAAGCATTAAAACTAACGCCGAAGAAAATCTGGAATTTTTTAGCAGAACTGTTTCGCAAATGAATTTGGTTCTTGAACGGAACACAATTCCTGATATTCCGATTGGAAAGCAGTGTTTTTCGCCTTACAATTGCGATTTTTTAGGAACCTGCTGGAAAAATGCGCAGGACCCGAAATCGGTTTTCAGAATAGGAAAATCTGACCGCGAGCAATTATTTGGTTTATATTTTTCCGGTTTTGAAACGGTTGATAAAATGGATTTGAGCGCTGATATAAAACCGCATATTAAAATCCAGGCGCAAAGCATAAATTCAGGAAATCCTTATTTTGAAAAAAAGGAAATCAGGAAATTCCTTGAAAAAATAAAGGGAAATTATTGTTTTATGGATATGGAAATATGGTCGCCGGCCATTCCTGAATATGATGGTACAAGTCCTTTCGAGCAAATCCCTTTTTTATTTTCTGTTTGTTATTTACAGGATGGAAAACCGGGATTCATCAATTATTTAAAACCTATTGAAAGTGATTCACGCCGCGAATTCCTCAACGCTGTTTTGGAGGCAACAGGAAGTTTTGATTCTGTAATTGTGTTTGATAAAAATCTTGAACAGCAGGTTTTGGGAAAGCTGGAAAATTTATTTCCGGAGAAAAAAGATGAAATTGAAATTTTAAGAAAGAAGCTGATCGATTTGGCTGAGCCGGTTCAGAACTTTAATTTCTTTCACCCTAAGTTTAACGGAAATTTTTCACTGAAGGCAGTTTCGGAAATTTTTAATGAAGAGTCAGATTACTCAAATCTTGAAATAACAAATGGTATTATTGCGATGCATAAATATCAGGAATTGCTCGGAGAAGAAAACAGCATTAAAGCAGAACAAACCAAGCAGCAATTAACCGATTATTGTAATATCGATACCTTAACCTGCATGAAATTTCTGGAATACCTGAAGGAGAATGTTAAGGATTAGGATTAGCAGCGCCTGTTGTTTCCTTATTCTGACTCTTAAACGCTTCCATATCGAAAGTAAGCGTAAAACGTAAAGTGTTTTGTAAAGGATTACGTAAAGTAGTAGGGATTAAATACGCCATATCTAAACCAAACACGCTGTATCTAACGCCTAGCCCAATATTAAAAAACTGACGGCCGCCTTTTGTTTTATCTTCGTAAAAATAACCTGCTCTTACAGCAAATTGTTTTGCATACCAATATTCGAAACCACAGGCAATATTTATTTCTTTCAGCTCTTCTTTTCCACCTCCAGGAGCATCTCCAAAAGAACCAATCATACCTGCTACAACAGGTCGGTTAGGGTCTTTACCTTTTTCAATTACATCAGCTCCTGTTTCAGGATCTATTTCAATTGCAGATGTATATTTTCCTGTTGAATCAACAACATGCTTGTAAATTGGAGGGGTAGGCACCAGCAATTTATTAAAATCAAGATATACACCGAATGTATTATAATCATCAATATCAATTTTATAACCGCCACCTAAACGTAAA